>JAUWSD010000156.1 GCA_030610225.1 Chloroflexota bacterium | reverse complement strand
GATGTGAACCTGATCGAGATAGCTGTTCAGGCGGAGAGCGGATTTGCATCACCATCTGCGATCGGGTCTGAACTATTCAGAAATTATTTCCTGCCGTTCCAGATCACAGCAGTACTGCTTCTGGCGGCGATGGTTGGTGCGATCACAATCGCGATAAGAAATAAACGAAAAAGGGCTGAGGAGAAATAGATGATACCGATCTCATATTACATAGCTCTTTCAGCGATATTATTTACAATCGGAACTTTGGGTGTATTGATCAGGCGCAATGCGATCGTGGTCTTTATGTCTATCGAGCTGATGTTGAACGCGGCCAACCTTCTATTTATTGCCTTCTCACGCATGTATGAAATTCTGGATGGGCAGGTCTTCGTTTTCTTTGTGATGACAGTCGCAGCAGCGGAAGTAGCGGTTGGGCTGGCTCTGATCGTGGCGGTGTTCAGGTCAAAGCAGAGCATTGATATTGACGAAGTCAGCAGTATGAAAGGGTAAAAGGATGATGATAACTGATATGAGGAGAATTCTATAAATGTTTTTGAGTGAAGCATCATCTGGGTTTGACTATTTTCGATTAGTACCGCTGATCGTCCTGATCCCTGTTGTGGGATTACTGCTGAATACTATGTTCGGCAAGAGATGGGGCGAAAAAATCACAGGGACAGTTGCCAGTCTGGCAGTTGGTTCTGCTTTTGTGGTTTCAGTTTTGCAGTTGATCGGGCTGCACAATGTACATTACGAAGCCCAGATAGTGAAATTTGCAGAGTGGCTGCATATTGGCGATTTTTATTTACCATGGGAATTCAGGGTTGATACCCTTTCAGTGATAATGATGCTGGTTGTGTCGGGGGTGGGGACCCTGATCCATATATATGCAACCGGTTATATGCATTTCGATGTGCGCTATAAAGAAGACACAAAGAGCTATGCGCGGTTCTTCATCTTTATGAATCTTTTCATCGCAATGATGATGATATTGGTGAGCGGAAACAGTTACCTGATGCTCTTTGTCGGATGGGAAGGTGTGGGGCTGTGTTCATATCTGCTGATCGGATTCTGGTTCACACGCAACCCTGATGCGACTTTGGGAGACAAGAACTCACAGGCTGGTAAGAAAGCGTTTATTGCCAACAGAATTGGTGATTTCGGTTTCCTGATAGCGATGTTTCTGACCTTCTGGCATTTTGGAACTCTGACATTTGATCCGTTATTCGGCGAATTACATCATTATGCCGGACCGGAGTGGCTGATCTGGGCGATTGCCGCTTTCATGCTTCTGGGTGTGACTGGTAAATCTGCACAGATCCCGCTGTATGTGTGGCTGCCGGATGCGATGGCTGGGCCGACCCCGGTTTCAGCATTGATCCATGCTGCCACGATGGTGACCGCAGGCGTATACCTGATCACGCGTTCAGCCCCGATCTTCAGTGCAATTCCGGATGTGCAGAACCTGGTGGCGTGGGTTGGTGCAGCGACGGCTTTGTTTGCGGCGACTATCGCAGTAGCTCAATATGACATTACACGCGTGCTGGCATTCTCGACTGTCAGCCAGCTTGGATTCATGGTGGCGGCAGTAGGGATGGGAGCATATACGGCCGGGATGTTCCACCTGGTGACACATTCATTCTTCAAGGCACTGTTGTTCCTTTCTGCCGGATCGGTGATACTGGCAGTGGAGAGGGGACATCATCCGCTGGAAGAAACGGGGGATGCGGCCGGGCATGACCATCATCAGCATGATGACCATCACGACGATGGCCAACATGAAGTTGGACATTTTGATCCGCAGGATATGCGATTCATGGGCGGGCTCAGGAAGAAGATACCCTGGACATTCTGGACTTATATAATGGGGACACTGGCATTGGCGGGAATACCGCTTTGGGCAGGTTTCTGGTCAAAGGATGAGATATTGGCTGAGGCAATTCATCTGAACCCGGCAGTTTACTGGACATTGGTGGCAGCAGCATTCCTGACTGCTTTCTATATGGGGCGGCAGATCTGGCTGGTGTTCTTTGGCGAGCCGAGGCACAGTGGGGCAGAAAAAGCAAAGGAAAGTCCATCATCAATGTTGATACCGCTGGTAATTTTGGCGCTTCTATCCGTCTTTGGCGGTTTCATGAACGGGCCAGTTGAAGGCGGACACCAGTTTGGGCATTGGCTGGAAGCGACATTGGAATCTTCGATGGGACATGTTGGACATGCTCCAGAGTTTAATTTAACAGTAGCAATGATGGCGACCGGGTTGGCTTTAATAGCAATATTCATTTCATGGCTGATATACGGAAGAAAACCGCTGAAGAGCGGTGAGACGGATCCACTAGCAAAGGCCTTTGGGCCGCTGTTCAAGTGGATGCATAATAAATGGTATATCGATGAAGTATATGATTTCCTGATCCTGACCCCATATCAGAAGCTGGCTGGCTTCCTGGCGCAGACCCTGGACTGGAAGATCTGGCATGATTGGTTCCACGAAAAGGGCATACGCGATAACTTCCAGCGCCTGACGAAATTCCTGGCGAACCCGATCGACTTGGGAATCATCGATGGGATCTCAATAGGATTAACAAATTTATCAAAACGCAGTTCTGAAGCGTTGAGCAAACTGCAGACAGGATTTGTGCGTAATTATGCGCTGTCTGTATTATTTGGTGTAGTAGTAATCATTGGATATTTGATCTTTAAATAATAAGCAAGGACCGATTATGGATTTTATTTTTGAACCGCTGAATTTGGTAACTTTCTTCCCACTATTAGGTGTATTAGTGCTTCTATTGGTTGGGAAGGAAAAGAAAGAATTAGCTAAGTGGGTTTCGTTAGTAGCTGGCCTGGTCACATTTGGGATATCAATATATGTTTATACCCTCTTTGATGCCAGCAACCCGAATCTGCAGATGATGATCAATAAGGACTGGATCCAGATCGCGGACTGGCAGATAAGGTATGCGATGGGAATCGATGGTTTGAGCATCCTGCTGGTGCTGCTGACCACATTCCTGACCCCGATCGCCATTCTCTCAACATGGAAGGCAGTTGAAGACAGGGTGCGGGATTTCCACATCTTCTTCCTCCTGCTGGAAGTTGGAATGCTGGGTGTATTCCTCGCTCAGGACCTGTTCCTGTTCTATGTCTTCTGGGAATTCACACTGATCCCGATGTATTTCCTGATCGGTATCTGGGGTGGAAAAGAGAGGATGTATGCGGCGATAAAGTTCTTCCTGTATACAATGGCCGGGTCGATCCTGATGCTTTTGGCTATCCTATGGCTGGGAATCGAGCAGGGTACATTCTATCTGCCTGACCTGATCGCTAAGGGCGGCATTCCTGCCAATATTCAGACATATCTATTCTTTGCATTTGCGGCAGCATTCGCGATCAAGGTCCCGATGTGGCCGCTGCATTCCTGGCTGCCTGACGCACATGTTCAGGCACCGACTGCTGGCTCTGTGATACTTGCTGGCGTGCTGCTGAAGATGGGTACATACGGATTTGTGAGATTCAATCTGCCCTTAGTCCCTGAGGCGGCTGTGAGATGGGCCCCGTTAATGGCTGGGATGGCGGTGGTCGGGATATTGTATGGGGCGGCGGTG
>JAUWSD010000096.1 GCA_030610225.1 Chloroflexota bacterium | reverse complement strand
TCCAACAACTCATTATTTCTTCACTATTTATGATATATGAAATCTGAAACACAATCAACTTGAATATCAGTGAAGCCCCCAAATATTATTAATGAGAAGGCTCTTAATAGTGAGAAAATAGCAGCGGGGAATAATGGCTCTAATGGTATAATTACCCTTGTTCGTATCCCTAAATTAATCTAAATTATTTACCCTGAAAACGGGTTTAATCGAGATAGGAAATTGGGCAAAAATAGTGAAAGTTGCCCGTATTTTGGAGGTTTTTGTGGCAGATAAAGTTGGTAGATATCAAGCAGAGGATATTCAAGTATTAGAAGGTTTGGAAGCGGTCAGGCGCCGGCCTGGAATGTATGTTGGCGGAACTGATATTAAGGCGCTCCATCACCTTATTTATGAAGTAGTGGATAACTCGATAGACGAAGCTCTGGCAGGCGTTGCAGACGAGATCAAAGTAACCATTCATGCAGATAACAGCGTAAGCGTGGAAGATAATGGGCGTGGTATTCCCGTTGGAAAGCACCCAACCAAAAAGAAATCTGCATTAGAGGTCGTGATGACAGTCCTGCACGCTGGCGGTAAATTTGACGGCGGCGGATACAAAGTTTCGGGTGGTTTGCATGGTGTTGGTGTTTCAGCAGTAAATGCACTCTCGGAATGGTGCGAGGTTACAGTAAAACGGAGTGGCAAATATCACTTCCAGCGCTACGAACGCGGAATCCCGCAGGAACCAGTAAAGTCATATGGAAAGTTGAAGGCGAAAGACACCGGAAACAAGACCGTTTTCAAATTCGACCCGGAGATATTTAAAGGCGAAGAATCCTATAAGTTCAGCACATTGGTACAGAGATTTAGAGAAATGGCCTTTGTGACCCGTGGCGTGAAGATCAAGCTTATAGATGAAAGAGATGACCGCGAAATGAATTTCTATTTCGAAGGCGGGATCAAATCTTTCGTCCGACATATAAATCGCAACCGGAAGACACTGCATAAGATCGTACATCAGGAGAAGGAAGTCCAGGGGATGGTGATCGATGCCGCGATCCAATATACCAACGCTTTCTCGGAATCGATTTATGCTTTTGCAAATACGATCAATACAATTGACGGCGGTACACATCTGACAGGTCTGCGGTCTGCGATCACCCGCACGGTCAATGATTTTGCGCGCAAGAATAAAATCCTGAAAGACAATGATCCAAACTTCACGGGTGATGACACGCGCGAAGGTCTCACAGCGATCATTTCGGTCAAGATCCCGGACCCGCAATTTGAAAGCCAGACAAAAGTAAAATTAATGAATACTGAAGTGCAGACCGCAACCCAGCAGGTCGTTGCTGATGCTTTCAGTACTTTTATGGAAGAGAACCCCGGTTCAGCGAAGACGATCATCTCTAAATGTCTGACTTCTTCCCGGGCACGGGCAGCTGCCAGGCAGGCACGGGACCTCGTGATCCGCAAGAGCGCTTTGGAAAGCATGACCCTCCCTGGAAAACTGGCAGACTGCTCCGAGCGAAACCCTGAGAACTCTGAGCTATATATCGTTGAGGGTGACTCTGCAGGTGGATCTGCGAAACAAGGCAGGGACCGCCATTTTCAGGCTATCCTTCAGCTAAGAGGGAAGATACTGAATACAGAGCGAGCAAGATTGGATAAGATCCTCTCGAATAATGAAGTGAAAGCGTTGATCTCAGCACTAGGTGTTGGAATCGGCGAGACTTTTGATGTTTCGGGTCTGCGTTATGGACGAGTGATCATCATGACGGATGCAGATGTTGACGGAAGCCATATCCGCACATTGCTGCTGACATTCTTCTTCAGGTATATGCAGCCACTGATTGACGAAGGCCATTTATTCATTGCGCAGCCGCCGCTTTATTTGATCTCCTATAAGAAGAAAAAGACATATGTATACACAGAAGATGAGAAAGAGAAATTGATCAAATCATTTGGGAAAGATGTTACAGGTGTTCACATCCAGCGTTATAAGGGTTTGGGTGAGATGAACCCCGATCAACTATGGGACACCACCATGGATCCAGACACAAGAACCTTGCTGGCTGTGCGGATCGAAGATGCTGCAGAAGCAGACCGGACATTCGACATGCTGATGGGCGCCTCGGTTCCACCGCGTAAACGCTTTATACAGACACACGCCCGGGATGTACGAAACCTGGATGTGTAGTAATTAGATAAAATAAATAAAGAAGGTGCATTAGCGCCTTCTTTATTTATACTTTGAGAAAAATAGCCAGGGGTGATATAAAATTACTCGAATTTTATTATTCAATATAGTATTACCTAATAGGTATTTGATGTTGTTGAAAACATTTGCTAATACTAACCTTTAATGTTATACATAAGTGAATCTAATATAAAGATAACGTCTATTAGTAAAACCACTAATGAAGTTGGAGAAAAAATGTTAAATCCCCATCAATTGAATGTATTTGTTGTTGCTACCGAAACTTTAAACTTCACCAAAACCGCAAAACGATTGCACCTTACTCAAAGCAGCGTTAGTCAGCATATCAAAGCACTGGAACAAAAATTGGGAATGGAATTATTTGTGCGGAGCGGAAGAGTTCTGGAGATTACCGATGCCGGGAAGGTTTTTCTTCCAATGGCGCGTGAAATTGTAAATTCTTCCATCAAGGCAGCGGAGCAGATGGAACTGCTAAAAGAGGAAGTGCACGGTCATCTTGTTGTTGGGTGTGTTACTGCTCCAGGAAAATATGTACTGCCAAGTTTATTAGTTGAATTTCATAGAAAATATCCTAAAGTCCGAATATCCTGCGAGGTGTTTCCACTTAAGATGACCATGGATGGTCTCTCAAATGGAAGTACGCATTTTGCTTTCACAAATCTTGATGCCCTGGACCATCAATCAGCTGAATTTAAGCTCTATCTTGTAGAGCCAATCGATTTGATAGTGCAGCTGGAACATCCGTGGGCCAAAAAGGGATCAATCAGTATTGATGAGCTAAGAGCAGGTCAATTCATCATGCGGGATAGGGATTCGGGGACTTATATGAATGTGAAAAGGGCACTCAAGGACGCGGGACTGGATATCGAGAGCCTGGACACGATCATGGAGATGGGTTCTTCTGAAGGAGCGGTGCTGGCTGTCCAGCAAAATCTGGGAGTTAGTTTTGTGTCAAAATTGATCCATAGACAGATCAGCAGAGATAAAGTTGTGCCTGTTCAGATAGAAGGAGTGGAGATATTGCAGAACATATATTTTGGCAGGCAAACCAGCAAACCATCAAATAATGCTCAAGCAGCCTTCTGGAAATTTATTAACGATCTGGATAAATCCGTCTTTCAGAAAGGAATGTACTAAATAATAAAAACTGCCAATCTAATTGGCAGTTTTTTGTTGTATCATTAGCTTTGTGTAACAAAAACAACTTCCAGAAGTAATAGGAGGATTTAAATGCGTGGACGAAAGCCAGTAAGAAAAACTGGAGCAGCGGTGAGAAGAAAAACGCCAAGCCCTGCACGCCGAAATGTCAGTAGAGTGGGGACGCCAATTCGCAGAACCCCAAATGTTCAGCGGACAAAATCAAGAAATGTAAGACGGGATCAAGTAAGAAAGAAAGCAGTAACTATTGACCGCAGGCCCAGACCAAAAGTAAGGCCAGCAGCACCGGCTAGAAGAGTGATGCCAAAAGCTAAACCAAAGGTTGGGATTCGGAGACCTCCTGTCAGACCAACCCCAGGTAGACGACCAAGCTCGAGAACAATCAAGCGTAGAGTTGGAGCGGCAGCGGCTGGAGCAGTTGCAGCTGGCGCCTTTATGAAATTGAATACAGCTTCAGCACATCCTGAGATAGCAAATCAGGTCATGTGGTTGCAGTCATCTTTGGAAACCTTGCAGGACAGTTCATCCTTCAGCTCAGTTCAGGCAGATGTGAACTCCCTTGACGCAGATTTGAAACATGTATTGAATTTGCTGGAAAGTGCCCGGAACAAGGAATTTAAATATCAGGCTGATCTTGAAGAGATCGCCTTTAATGCGATGAGCAACTGGCAGAAAGTGAGGGATGGTGCTCTGTCTCAGGCAAGGCAGCAGGCAAACCTGATGCGTACAAATCTGGCCGGTGTAAATCGCTCGGTTCAGCAGTTGAATTCTGTGATCTCCAGCCCCAACGCAGTTAGTGTTGTCCAAGGCCTGGAAGGTCAGATCAGAGACACCCAGGGTTCGATCCGGGACGCAGAATATGGGATCGAACAGATCTACAGTGATATAAGATCCCAAGTCTCAAGATTGAATATGAGGCTTACCCAAATTCATTGGATGCTGAATGAATTTTCTGAAGCAAGTTTTGAAACGGACAATAATGAGTATCTGTATATGGCAGTGAAAGCCAGATTAGATGAGGGAAATAAGGACGACCCGGAAGGGATACTATTTCTGACCAATGAGAGGTTGATCCTTGAACAAAAAGAAAAAGTAGCTACAAAGAAGATCTTATTTGTGACCACGGCCTCTGAATTGGTTCAGCAGGTTTTGTTTGCAGCCAAACTTGACAATGTGGAAGAACCAAAGGCTCAGAAAAAGGGTTTATTTGGAAATCAGGATTTCATGGAATTGGATGTTGCCGGATCCAGCAAAACCTTGCACCTTGATGGGCAGGATTCAGAGGATTGGATCCAGATGATCAGGAAAGCCAAGTCCGGCGAGATCGCTTCTGAAATTTCAACAGGCACAGGAATTTCCTTTGCTGAACTGACAGGCAATGTTACAGAAGCAGATATTCTGGGGGTGCAGGGAGAGGTAAATCAACTGCAGGATGAAATGATGCTCAAAGACCTGCAGGTGGACATCTCTGAAGTTGAAAATGACCTCTTCTCTTTGGATCGTGAGTTAACCGATCTGCGCGCGCGTGGATATGTGATCGAGAAAAGTTTGGAAGCAGACATCAAAGTACTTTCCATCCAATGGGAGAAGATCAAGCTGCGTGCAAACAAGACCATTGAACTGCAGACCAAAGTGCTATCTGAGCACATGACAAATATCCAGGAAGATATGTCAAAGCTGGCTGGCTTGAGCGGAAATCTAACCGCAGCAAGACCAGTCTATATTCAGTTGAAATCAATGATCGCATCTGCTGAAGCCCAGGCTGATGCTGCAGAGGATACTGTAATCAATCAATATGATGATTTTGCAGATGAGGTAGAAGCATTAGACTCACACCTTGAATGGGTTGATTGGATGCTTGATGCGCTGGAGATCTCCAGTTTTAAACTTCTGGCAACTGAGAGCGGCGTTTCCGCAGTTGAGGCCGTTTGGGACCGCCCCGGGCTGGAACCTGAGAATGGGATCCTGTTCCTGACCGATCAGCGTTTCTTGTGGGAAGAC
>JAUWSD010000174.1 GCA_030610225.1 Chloroflexota bacterium | reverse complement strand
CCCATCCGGTGGTGTCCCACTCACGATCCCATTCGTCCAGGAAGCTATTAAAAGAGGTATCCCCCTTTCTAACGACTCTCAGATTTTCATTGAAGCTGCGAAAGCAAAAGTTATTGGCATTACAGGGTCAGCAGGGAAAACAACGACCACTACACTGGTCGGACTTATGGCAGAACGTGCCTGCAAGCTTTCTCCAAATTGGGGGAAGAGTTTTGTAGGAGGAAATATCGGTTATCCCCTGCTTAATGAAATTAAAGAGATCGATGAAAATGACCTCGTGGTGATGGAACTTTCAAGCTTCCAGCTTGAGATCATGACAGCAGCCCCACAGATTGCTGCGGTCTTGAATATCACACCAAATCACCTCGATCGCCATAAGACCATGGAAGCATACACGAATGCCAAGCTCAACATCCTGAAACATCAGGATAAAAATGGAATTGCAGTTTTGCAACAAGATGATATCGACAAATTCAATATTGCCAAAAAACAAACACCTCACCTAGTAAGTTTTGGATTTTCTGAATTAGGAAAAGACCAGATTGGCAGTTTTGTCAGAGATAGGCAAATTTGGCTAAGATATCCAAATAATGAATATCCAGTTTTGCCGATCTCAGATATATCACTGAAAGGTCAACACAATATTCTGAACGTGCTTGCTGCTGTAGCGATTGCCTCTGCTGCAGAACTTCCAATTGGAGCAATGCAGGCTGGAGTTATCGGCTTCACTGGTGTTGAACACCGCCTAGAGCTGGTCAGGAACTGGGGCGGCGCTGCCTGGTACAACGATTCAATTGCAACTGCGCCTGAACGGACTATCGCAGCGATCCATTCATTCAATGAACCGATCATGTTGCTGCTTGGCGGTCGCGATAAAGACCTCCCCTGGCAGGACCTTTCTAAAATAACTGCTGAAAGAGTCTCGAAGATCGTTGTTTTTGGTGAGGCATCCCCGATCATCAAAGAGAATTTGGCAAGATTCGCAGAAAATAAAAATATATATACAGGACAAAGTCTTGAGGATGCTGTCAGGCTGGCTGCAGAAAATGTTGAAGACGGAGATGTTGTCCTTCTCTCACCGGGAGGGACCAGCTTCGATGAGTTCGTCGATTTTGCAGAACGCGGCTTAAAGTTCAAGGAATTGGTTAATAAACTATGATCGATAAAACCGGATTGGAAAAGAAAAAGTTTCGTAAGAACCTGAGGACATTGCTCAAACTGAATGTCGATATTCCCTATATTATGGTTACTGCCATAATCCTTGTGGTCGGAATAATTTTCTTATATTCATCCAGTTGGGACTATTCACTCCAAATGTATGATTCTGAAACATATATGTTCAAACGCCAGATACTGTGGATCCTGATCGGTCTGACGATGTTATTGATCATGACATTCGTTGATTATAGCTATCTCAAGAAACTTGCCCTGCCCGGAATGTTCATAACGATCGCATTATTAGTTCTGGTAATTTTCTTTGGAGATGAGTCTTTGGGATCTGTTCGTTCATTAGTAAACGGTTCGATCACTCCTTCAGAAGCAGCAAAATTTGCAGTGATCGTCTACCTTTCAGTCTGGCTGAATGCAAAACAGGATGTCCTTGATAAACCAAAATTTGGCGTGCTTCCCTTGGCCATTATGCTGATCGGTGTTGGAGCATTGATCGCCCTGCAGCCCGATCTCTCAACAGCGATCACGATCTTCATTCTGGGTATCATGCTCTTCTTCCTTGCGGGGGGTGATATGAAAGAGCTGACCATCTTTATGGTGCTGGTCCTGATCGGAGCATTGATAGCATTTCAGGTTTATGGCGTTGCCCAGACACGCGTTGACTCATATATCAGCGGTCTCCGTGATCCCCTCTCCACATCAGATCATATGGTCCGTTCAGTGGAAGCAATTGTAAACGGAGGACTCTGGGGTAAAGGCATTGGAAATTCAAGTGCAAAAGTAACTGGACTCCCTGTGCCCCCTACAGACAGTATTTTCGCGGTGATCGTCGAAGAAACCGGCCTGGTCGGAGGATCATTTATTATCCTGCTCTACCTGATCTTGCTTTGGCGGGGATTGAAGATCGCCATGGAAGCCAAAGACCTGCTTGGTACATTATTAGCCGCAGGGTTGACATTCTGGATCGTGATCGAAGCATTCATCAACGCCGGTGTGATGGTCAATCTCATACCTGTAGCAGGGAATGCTCTCCCAATGGTCAGTTTCGGTGGTTCAAACATGGTTGTTACTTTAACTTCGATTGGAATAGTTTTGAATATATCGCGCTTATCGAAGATCGAGAAAGCGAAGAAAGAAAGGAATCAAGATGCGCCTGATGATATGCGCAGGAGCGAGTGGCGGAGGCGTAAACCCAGCACTCGCAGTTCTGCAAACATTGAATCCTGAAGAACACGAGCTTCTTTGGGTGGGCTCAGAGGGTGGGATGGAAGCCGACCTGGTTCAACGCGCCAATATTCCTTTTAGATCAGTTCCAGCTGGAGGAATTCATGGAATGGGGCTGCGATCATTGATCAACTCATATAAACTACTGCGAGGTTATTTCGCAGCCAGGAAGATAATCAAAGAGTTCAAACCTGATGTGCTCTTCTTTACTGGTGGCTATGTCGCTATTCCTACAGGGCTTGCAGGCCGAAAGATTCCCACACTGCTCTGTCTGCCGGATATTGAACCAGGGCTGGCGATTAAAGTCTTGTCCCGCTTTGCAGATCATATTGCGGTACCCGCAGAGGAATCATTGGCGTTTCTGCCAACAGATAAAAATATAACTATCACCGGTTATCCTGTACGGAAGGAACTGCTTGCATGGGATCGGGATGAAGCCTTCGGGGTATTTGATCTTGATCCACAGAAACCGACCTTATTGGTCACCGGAGGAAGCTTAGGTGCCCGATCGATCAATAAAGCAGTCATTCAATCGATCAATGAATTATTAGAAAAAATGCAGGTCATTCACATCACCGGACAAAAGACCTGGCAGGAGTTCGAAGAAGAAATTAAATCTATCCCTGAGGAATTGGCAAAGAACTATCGCCCATATCCATAATTACACAAACACATGGGGGCCGCCTACAAAGCAGCAGATCTGGTCGTCTCACGGGCAGGAGCATCAATTATCGGAGAATTCCCCCTATTTGAACTCCCTGCGATCACAGTGCCATACCCACATGCCTGGAGATATCAGATCGTAAATGCAGAATATCTTTCAAAAAATGGTGCGGCTGTATTATTGCGCGATGAAAATTTGAACGAAAATTTACTGG
>JAUWSD010000142.1 GCA_030610225.1 Chloroflexota bacterium | reverse complement strand
TGATCCAGGCCCTGACTGGGACTCATCCAGACAGGCTGAAGGAAGAGCAGGAAAGAGAAATGACCATTGATCTTGGCTTTGCCTGGTGGGAACTGCCCAATGGCGAAGAGATCGGGGTTGTTGATGTACCCGGTCACCGTGATTTTATCGAAAATATGCTGGCAGGGGTGGGGGGGATCAGTGCAGTTCTTTTCGTAATAGCTGCTGATGAAGGTGTGATGCCTCAAACTGAAGAACATCTCGCGATCCTCGATCTGCTTCAGATCCAGGCAGGTGTAATTGCTTTGAGTAAGATCGACATGGTTGAGGATACTGATTGGCTTGATCTTGTTGAAGAAGAAGTGCGCCTGAAAATGAAAGGAACGGTCCTTGAGAATGCTCCAATGATCCGTGTGTCTGCAAAAACTGGAGAGGGGCTGGAAGATATCCAGAAAGCACTGATAGATGTAATGGAGGATATTCCCCCGCAGATCGATCACGGAAGACCACGATTGCCAATTGACCGGGTATTTAAAATTGCCGGGTTTGGAACGGTGGTAACCGGTACCCTGTTGGATGGCAGTTTTCAGGTAGGAGATGAGGTGCATGTCATGCCCGGAAATACTAAAGGGCGTATCCGCGGGCTTCAGACTCACAAAAATCAGGTGGAGACAGCTCAACCGGGCTCCCGAACAGCCATCAATATTTCCGGGTTGGATGCGAACGAAATTGAACGCGGTCAGATCGTAGTCCATCCAGGTCAGGTCACCGAAACGAGACGAATTGATGTGCATTTCAGGCTTCTCCCCGATGTCGCTCACCCTCTTGAACACGATCAGGATGTGAAGCTGTTTATTGGGGCAGCAGAGGTCATGGCAAGGGTGCGACTGATCGGGACTCAGATCATGAAGCCGGGGGATGAGAGCTGGCTGCAGCTTGAGCCTGTGGAACCGATCGCAGTTGTTAAAGGTGACCGCTATATTCTTAGAAGACCATCGCCCGGAGAAACCCTGGGCGGAGGTGTAATCTTAGATCCTTACCCCAAATGGCGCTATCAACGATTTGACGAAGATACATTGCAGAGGCTTCAGGCGCTGACAGAGGGAACACCTGAAGATGTGATCGTGGAATTCCTGGAACGCAGCAGGATCGCGCAGTTTGCAGAAATAATTCAGAATACTGGATTGGAAATTGAGACCGCTTTGGAATCAGCGAATGATTTGCTTGCTAGTGGTGACCTGCTTTTGTTTGGAGATGAAGAGAAGATCACAAATAATTCCAAACTGGCTTCAAAAACTATTTGGAATCGTTCTGCAAAAGACATGATTTCAACAGTTAATGTCTACCATAATGAAAATTCTCTCAGGAAGGGGATGCCCAGAGAAGAGCTGAAAAGTAAACTGAAGCTGGATAATAAGGTCTTCAACCTTTTATTCGGCTGGGTAACAGATAATGAAATGCTGATGGAAAAAGGGCCACTGGTTTGGGTACCGGGATATGAAATTAAATTAAGTGATGAGCAGCAAAAGAAGATCGATTTATTGTTAGCTGAGTTTGAACGGGAACCATTTTCACCGCCAACTATCAAGACCTGCATTGAAAAAGTGGGCGAACAGGTCTATCAGGCCATGCTGGAGTTGGGATTGTTGATCACAATTTCATCTGATGTAGCTTTCAAGCCAGCGACTTATGAAAAAGCAGTGACCGATATTAAGGAATTGATTGAAAAGAACGGCCCGGTAACTCTGGGGCAGGCGCGCGATCATTGGGGGACTACCCGGCGCTATGTTCAGGCCTTGTTGGAATATATGGATCAGCAGGGGATCACAAAGAGGGATGGGGACACACGGGTACTGCGATAATCTATTCCGCAGTTCTTTTAGCCAACTCTTTTTTTAATTCTAATAACTCGTCTTCGAGATCATCCATCTGCATGATCATTGCTGGAGGTATCGAGTGCATGGGGAATTGGCTTCTCAGCAGTTTCAATTCTTTCTTAAGCTTATCAATATGCTCTTTGATCTGATCTAAGCTTTCCATACCCATTCTCCTCCCAACATAGTTGCTTGAGGTTTGATCTCATATATCTGCATTGGGTCACATTTGAAGGGATCGACATCCAACACTATCAGATCTGCTAGATGTCCAGTTCTTAATATCCCGATCTTGTCTTCAACATTCCCTGCGTATGCTGCACCCGTGGTGTACGCGTAAATTGCTTCTACTGCAGCGATTTTCTCTGCAGGGTACCAGCCATCATTACCAGGATATCCGTTTGCTCTCCTGCGGGTAACTGCGCTGTGAATTCCGTGGAAAGGATTCTCTGAATCAACTGGAGCATCAGACCCAAATGCGAGTTTGGTGCCCTGATCCAGCAGCATGCGAAGTACAAAGGAATATTTACTACGATCGCCCCAATATTTTTCTACCATGTCTATGTCTGCTGACATATGGCAAGGCTGCATGGACGCGATCAGGTCAAGCTCTGCTAAGAGGGGGATATCCTCTTTGTTCAGTAATTGCCCGTGTTCAATGCGGTGGCGTGGACGTGATATTTGATTGGCAGTTTCAATCTCTCGCAGTTTTTTATATCCAAGGATCAATTCATGGTTTGCGCGGTCTCCGATGGCATGATCGGCCAAACTCCACCCATCCAGCACTGCTTCTCTGGTCATTTCGAATAATTCATCACCGCTCATAAAGAGCATGCCAGTGTTGTCCGGTTCGCCTTCATAAGGTTCCATCATGGCTGCTGTGCGTGCACCCAGGGCACCATCCATGAACACCTTGATGCTGCCAAGCTTCAAGAGGTCGGACCCCATCCCGGATTTGAGTCCCAGCTCGAAGATCTTATCCAGTTCTTCTACAGGAAGGGATTTGATTATTCTTAATTTAAGTTTCCGTTCAGATTCCAATTCCTTGAGAGCATCATAGGATGGAAAACGGTCAAAATCGTGCAATCCTGTCAGGCCCAGCTTCCAGAGATCGGGGATCGCATCCACAATCGCGGACTTGTTTTCCTGGATCGATGACTCAGGTATATGGTTTGAAACCGACTTCATGGCTGCTTCAAAAAGCATCCCATTAAGATTCCCGTTTTCATCCCTTCCAAATTTTCCATTCAGCGGGTCAGGGGTCTGAGAGGTAATTCCGGCTTCCTTGAGTGCTGCAGTGTTGCACCAGGCCGCATGTAGAGATGCAGCAGTCAGATAAACGGGATGATGAGGTGAGATGGTGTCAAGGTCTGCGGTGGTGGGAAAATCGCCTGAAAAGTGGATCTGATTCCAGCCATGACCGAGGATCCATTTTCCTGCTGGTGTGGACTTCACTCTTTCTTCGACACGAGATATACATTCCCGTTTGTTAATTTCAAATAGATTGATCTTCTTGAGGTTGTGGGCGTAGTACAGCAGGTGAAAATGGGCATCAATCAGACCGGGGAGGATCACAGTCCCGTTCATATCCTCCACATCGGCTTTGGGAAAAGCATCAATGACTTGGTCGCTGTCACCAACAGCTATTATGCGGCTTGAATAATTTTCACCATCATCAACCGCGATCGCAGTTGCTCTTGGATTTCGGAGGTCCATTGTATATATCTGGGCGTTCTTCAGGATTTTCATGCTCACCTTATATATTTAAAAGGCAGACGAATGCCTGCCTTCAGTTATTACTATAAATTGCCTATTTCTTTGTGATCTGATCGATCAATCTGTTCAGCTCTTCATCATTCGAGAAGCGCATTGTGATGGAGCCGCCTTTTTTCCCGTATGTGAGCTTCACCCTGGTCTGGAGTGAGTCGCGCAGCTGGTTCTCAATATCGAGGATCTCTGGGGGAAGTTCAGGTCGCGGTTCTTTCTTAACTTTCTGACCTTTATATTTCTTTACCAGTTCTTC
>JAUWSD010000214.1 GCA_030610225.1 Chloroflexota bacterium | reverse complement strand
TTATTTTACATGGTTAGCTCCAGAAGAAGCAGTTGGCTGGCAATATGACTCAGCTCAGTTGGGAAGACCCGGAAACACAGTCCTGATCGGTCATCACAACATATTGGGCAGTGTCTTCAAAGATCTGTTTGATCTTGAAGTCGGAGACATAATTGTTGTTTCAACAGTGGATCAGGATTATGAATATGAGATCAGAGAGGTCCTGATTCTTTTAGAAAAAGAACAACCGTTGGAGGTCAGGCTGGAAAATGCAAAATGGCTGTGGGAGACAATTGATGAGAGATTGACACTGGTAACTTGTTGGCCGAAATATGATAACTCTCACCGTTTGATAATTCTCGCATTGCCTGTAAAATAAAAAAAAAGAACATCGCATGATGTTCTTTTTTGATTTAATATATTGTTATAAAACAGGTTCAGCGATCACGAAATAGCGTCCCCATGAATCAATGCCTTCATTATCTATACAGGTTTGAAGAACGAGTTCCCCATCGCCCTGATAAATTAAATAGAATAGCTGCTCAACGCTCAAATAGCTGTCGTCTTCCAGATCAACAAAGTTGGAATAAGCGGAGTAAGGTGAAAGAGCTTGATATTGTTTGATCTCACTGACTTCAAATTGGTCATATGAACCGTCGCCATAGATCACATAAACCAGATCACCTGATTCCAATTCAAAGAAATATTCACCAGCCAGGTGATTGTGGGCGAGCATGCCCAGTGTTCCATAATCCGAGGCCATATCAAATTTGGTGGCAGTATCTTCTATCCCGGAGACAAAGCCGGGGTTTGAACTGGGCTGATAGACGACTGAGATCTCAAATTTATCTTCCACGAAAATACCAACCATCTGCCAGGTGTTTCCGTTCTCTACTTCTAAAATAAAACTATCAAGTTGATCCTGGTTCTTGCGTTCTGATTCGATATATTCCCTGGTAGTTCTGAAATGATCCATATCATCGAAGCGGTTTGGATCGAAGTTCATAATTAATAACGAGGGGGAAGCATCAGAGGATAATGGGTCAGTATACAGGAATGGGGAGAAGCCATATATGAAGAGTGATAGGATCAATAAAAGGATGATCAGAGCTACTCTGTTTACGGATTCGTGGCTTCTGACTGCTGTTTTCATACCCCAAATTATCTGACAGGGGGACCAGATGTTAGATAGTACCAGAGTACTGGTTTGCACTATTGTAAGGAATTGAAAAAGTCAGATTATTGGGGTTATTTACCGCTGGTCAAGTGTAGGGAAAGTGAATAGAAAGCGTCAAGATTCGCCGCTATAAAAAAGGTTAAGCTAATAGTAAGTAAAAATTCTCTCTCCTCCTTGATGACAAGAGCCGTGAAAACTCACGGCTCTTGGTTATTAAAGTTTGATCGGATCTGAAATCATTTATCCCCGAACAACTTCATCCACTCATCTACATCCTGGTCATCAAGTTTCGCATCCTCGCGGTCAATGGGTGTCGAGGGGCCTTGATTGAGGATCTGGTCTGCAAATTCCTGGGAAGAGAGAGTTTTTGATCTGGCGCTCTTTGCAGATGAGATCACCTCATGGTCTGAGCTGACCACTGTCCAATTTCGTGCTTCTGCTCCCAATCTTTTGAGGTGACTGGCAATGGCTTCGTCAGCAGTTTTTCTTTGGGTGACATAGTGGGCGGTAACCCGGCCATGAGTTGATACATGGGAATACCCGGTTGAAGCCCGGTCAAAGTACAGATGGGCTTTTTTATTTGCCCGGCTTAGGAAACCTTGAAGGAGCTTGATCAGCTCTTTTTCGTCGTCCAGATCATCAAGCTCTATTCCGGGGATTCGGGGTATCAGGTTATGTCCATCAATTATATAAGGCATGGTAACTTATCTTTGTTTTTTCCTACGATTTCATTAAATTTATACTATTATACTTGTACAATGCTTGCTAACATTAAGAAATCAACATGAAAACAATAAGAATATTATTTTACATTATCCTGAATATATTAATTTCAGCAGGTGCTGTCTGGCTGGTGTTTTCATATTTAAATACTGGGAGTACAAGCCAG
>JAUWSD010000132.1 GCA_030610225.1 Chloroflexota bacterium | reverse complement strand
AATTTAAACATCAAGGAATAGAACATGAAAAATAAAAAACTTTGGATCATCATAGCTGTAGTCATTATTTTGGCAGTATCAGGATACTTCGCATTTCAATATTTTGCCCCGGAAACTGCTGAAGTAAGTGATCAGCCCATTCAAACAGCTACAGTTAGAAGAGGAAGCATACAGATCATCGCTTCCGGTGTAGGTGAGATCATCCCCGCGAATGAGATCAAGCTGGCTTTCAGCACCTCAGGATATCTGGACGAGTTATATGTTCGTGTTGGCGAACAAGTATCTGAGGGCGATGTGCTGGCAAACCTCGGTGACATCAGCAAGCTGGACTTGGAAGTTACCATTGCCGAACTTGACTTGCTGGAAGCTCAAAATGCACTGGACGACCTATATGCAAATTCAGGCATGGTTGCAGCACAAGCAGCATTAGACCTGGTTGATGCAAAAGAAGATCTGGATGACGCCAAGATCAACTCCTTCTATAACCAGCCCGGCAATCGCAGCAGTGAAGAATCATACACAGAAGCATATGCAAATCTATTATCTGCACAGGATCGAGTCGAAAAAGCGAATGAGACCCTTGAAAAATTTGCAGACAGGGATGACGATGACACCCAGAAAGCACAGGCCATCGCCAACCTTGAAGCTGCAAAAGCAGATGCGACATATTTCTCCTATCTGCTTCAATGGTACGATGGCACCCCCACCGCACTTGAAACTGATCGCTACGAAGCAGAGATCGCATATGCTGAAGCTCAGGTAGCTGAAGCAGAACGATATCTGGCAGTCGTTTCAGATGGCCCAGACCCATATCAGGTAGCCCTGGCAGAATCAAAACTTTCCAGCGCTGAGCAATCTCTGAAAGTTGCTGAAGATAACCTTGAAGGTTCATCTATCACTGCTCCGATAGATGGCACGATCCTATCTATCTCAGCAAATGCGGGTGAACAAGTTGGCACAAACACGATCATCACAATGGCAAATTTGGACCAACCTCTAATGCAAATTTATCTGGATGAGACAGATTTCGACAAGCTCGGTTTGGATTATCCGGTTGAGATCATATTTGACGCTCTTCCAAATGATATTTATAACGGAACCATCATTCAGGTTGATCCAGTTCTGACAAAGACCAATAATGTTTCAACAATCAATGGCTTGATCCAATTGGATGTATCAGATTCAAGCCCGGCATCAAAACTTCCTATTGGTTCAAATGCAGCAGTTGATGTCATCGCAGCAAATGCAGATCAGGTGATCCTCGTTCCAGTAGAAGCCTTGCGTGAAATAACCCCCGATAATTTTGCAGTCTTTGTAATTGAAAACAACGAGCCGGTTCTGAGAGTGGTCGAAGTCGGGATCATCGACATTACTTTTGCTGAAGTTATCTCTGGTTTGGAGATTGGCGAGATCGTCTCAACCGGGATCATCGAGGTTGAATAATGAAGAAAGCAGTAATTGAAACCAAGAAGCTCACTAAGATCTATCAAATGGGTGATGTCAGGGTCGTTGCTTTAAACGAAGTAGACCTGACGATCAATGATGGCGAATTTGTAGCCATCATGGGGCCATCCGGCTCCGGAAAATCCACCCTCTTGAATCTTCTGGGCTGCCTTGATCAACCAACATCAGGAAAATATTTTCTGAATGAACAGGATGTCAGCGAGTTGGACAAAACTCAACTGGCAGTCATCAGGAATAAAGAATTGGGATTTGTTTTTCAATCCTATAACTTATTAGCAAAAACATCCGCTAAAGAAAATGTTGCGCTCCCACTGCATTATGATCGCGAAAAAGACCATACAGATGAAGAGATCGATCAATATGCTGTTGATATGTTATCAACGGTCGGCCTGGGAGATCGGGTGGATCATGTTCCACAGGAGTTATCCGGTGGACAGCAGCAGAGGGTTGCTATCGCCAGAGCTTTGATCAACAATCCCAGCCTTCTGCTTGCAGATGAGCCAACCGGGAACCTGGATACAAAATCCGGGATCGAGATCATGCAAATATTAAAAGACTTGCACAAAAGTGGACACACAATAATCATGGTAACCCACGAAGAAGAAATTGCGGAGTATGCACAGCGAGTTATCCGTTTCAGAGATGGAAAGATCGAAACAGATATGCAAAATGGCAAATCTTCCAAAAAGGAAGTGATCTATGAAACCGTCTAAGATCTTCAAAATATCCTGGAAAGGTCTGATGCGCAATAAACTGCGCTCACTGCTGACAATGCTTGGTGTCATCATCGGTGTTGCTGCTGTGATAATCATGGTGTCGATCAGTGCTGGCACAGAAGCAACCATCTCCGAACAGATCAACAGCCTCGGTACTGACCTGCTGTTCGTCTCACAATCGTTTGGACGTGGTGGAGCTGGAAGCAAGACAAGCACAGCTCCTCAGCTGAACTTTGATGACCTTGACGCGATAAAAGAAAGTGTCACCGGGATCATTGGTTCATCAACAGAACGCAACTCGGTCGAAACCATAAAATACAATGATATCGCCCTGGAAGAAGTCACCCTGATCGGTACCACACCTGACTACCCCTCAGTCCGTGATATTCAAGTTGGGATAGGCAGATTTTTCACATCAACAGAAGTGGACCGAACATCAAAGGTAGTGGTCCTGGGATCTACAATAGCTGAAGAATTATTCCCCGAAGAAGATCCGATCGGAGCTTTGATCACAGTTGGAACAACCAAAGTGACAGTCGTCGGTGTAATGCAAGAAAAAGGGACAGTTGGCACAACTGACTATGACGCCCGGATCTACTTACCGATCTCATTGGTATTCCAGAAATTCACCCCTTCTCAGTTTGCACGGATCGCAGGTGACATGGTGAACACCATCTATCTCCAGGTTGATCCTGAAGAAGATATTGATGAAATGATCTTCAAAGTAGAACTGTACCTCTCCAAGGCAAAAGATGTGGATTTGGAAGAACTGCCATTTACAGTAACAACTCAGCAGGACATCATCGACACCCAGGAATCAACTACAGCAGCTTTCAGGTCATTACTGGCCTGGGTAGCGGCAGTATCCCTGATCGTCGGTGGAATTGGAATTATGAATATTATGCTCGTCAGCGTCACAGAAAGAACACGTGAGATCGGTGTAAGGCAGGCAATTGGTGCTTCTCCTGCAGACATCCGCTGGCAGTTCCTGACAGAAGCGATCCTGCTAAGCTTGGCAGGTGGATTGATTGGAATCGTTGTAGGTATTGGCGGCTCACTATTGTATGGTGCTTTTGGCGGCATGCGCACACTGATATCAGCAAGTTCGATCATTCTCGCATTCCTGTCAGCCGCAGGTGTCGGAACTTTCTTTGGATATTATCCTGCAAACACAGCTTCCAAGCTGGACCCGATCGAAGCACTAAGACACGAATAAACCGAATATTAATTCGATAAATAAGTAAAGGAAATAAAAATGAAAAAAATCTTAATATTAATAATGGTTCTCACAATATTGATCCTGCCAGCCTGTGCTGATAACAGTGAAAATGCCGCATCAGGGAATGAAAACAGCAGTGTGCAAGTTGCAGATTCAAATGGTGAAACTGGAGATCTTGGCGAATTGACCCTAAACCAATTAGCGACAAATGTCTTCCTGCTGGAAAAAACAGATTATCAAGTCACTGAAGAACAAGCTGAAGAAATGGTAGTTCTATGGCAGGTCGCAAAAGCGCTGATAGAAAGCAGTACGGCTGCAGAAGCTGAGTTGACCTCTGTCACAAACCAGATCGAAGCAATTTTCACAGATGAGCAAATTGCATATATCCTGACCCTGGATGCAGAAGAAGCAAACATAAATCAGATATTAGCTGAATATGGATATTCACTCCGTGGCAGTGACGGTAAATTAGGTGAAGGCGATCTTTCCCAAGAGGAATTAGAAGCAATGCGTGCTGCTGCTGGTGGTGACCTGAGTTCCGCCACCGGTGAAAAGATGGGCGGTGGCCAGGGAGGTGGGGGTGGATTTGGTGGACAGGATCTAACTCCCGAAATGCAAGCAACCCGCGAGGTGATGCGTGCAGAGATGGGCGGTGCTGGTTTCGGAATGAACACCGACCTATTTGACGCCGTGATCGAATTTCTTCAATCAAAGATCGGATAAAAGAAACACTCTTTGTGTTCTCTCCATAAAGCTGAGCCCACCCCTCCTTGTGGGCTCAGTGATCTTAAAGATAAAACTCGCAGGAATGCCCGTTCGGGCAGTAACCCACGCAGATTGGAAATTACCAGAATGTGGGAACAGCGTTAGGATTTCAATTATGTGGGGGGTGATGCAAGGAGGGCAAGCTCATTGAGTATCATCCAAATCGGGACTCTGATTGGGAGTAGGATAAGGCTCGCACGAATTATTTTTATATAGAAAAATTGATTTAAGTAGAAAACTAGTATATTGTTAAATTATAGAATGTAAGCATT
>JAUWSD010000187.1 GCA_030610225.1 Chloroflexota bacterium | reverse complement strand
TTCGCACTAGTTCAACCTCAGCTTCCGTGTCATCCTTGAAGGAATTGACAGCTACAACCACAGG
Organism: Chloroflexota bacterium; assembly: GCA_030610225.1. Lineage (GTDB taxonomy): Bacteria > Chloroflexota > Anaerolineae > Anaerolineales > UBA11579 > JABJGH01. The sequence goes on along the minus strand of JAUWSD010000187.1, from coordinate 2,897 downwards.
AATACCAAATCTCTTGGCGTTTGTGATGTGAGCTTCCAGGTTCGGAAGACCAGCTTCAAGAAGTTCCAGATTCTCATCTGTATATTCTGGGGCCAATGGCTTTCCAGCTGACACTTTCGGTCCACCTCCGTGCATCTTCAGAGCGCGCACTGTTGCTACCAAAACAACACAATTCGGGATCAATCCTGAATAGCGGCATTTGATATCGAAGAATTTCTCCATACCGATGTCAGCGCCAAATCCGGATTCTGTCACAACATAGTCAGCCAGTTTGAGAGCGATCTTGTCTGCAATGATAGAACTGTTACCATGGGCAATATTGGCAAAAGGTCCGGTATGCACAAATGCTGGAGTACCTTCCAGAGTCTGCATCAATGTTGGCTTGATGGCATCCTTCATCAGTACTGTCATAGCTCCTGCTACACCAATATCTTCAGCTGTGACTGCTTCACCCTTGCTGTTTGTAGCAATTACAATGCGCCCAAATCGGTCGCGCATATCTGCCAGATCAGTTGTCAGAGCCAAAATAGCCATGATCTCAGATGCAACAGTGATATCAAAGCCTGTTTCACGGGTGAAACCTTTTTCTTTCGGTCCCTGCCCAATTGTGATCCCACGCAGCATGCGGTCGTTGATGTCCACAACTCTGCGCCATGTCAGTGTTTCAGGATCAATATCCAAACGGGCAAATCGAGAGACCTCTTCTTCTGTCAGATCGTTTGGATCTGTTTTATCGATTCCAAGCTTCTCCAGGCGTTTCAACATCGCATTTGAGAATCTTCTGCTTCCGTCTTTTGCAGGTGGGCATAAACGCCTGAATAATGTGGCATCGCTCTGCTGTGATTCATGGAACATTCTTGCGTCGATCGCAGCTGCCAGAAGATTGTTAGCAGCAGTGATTGCATGAATGTCACCAGTCAGGTGCAGGTTGAAATCTTCCATTGGGATGACCTGGCTGTAGCCACCGCCTGCAGCACCACCCTTGATCCCAAAGGTTGGGCCCTGGCTGGGCTGACGAATACAGGTGAAGACACTCTTTCCCAAATGAGCACCCAGGGCCTGACTCAAACCGACCATGGTTGTGCTTTTCCCCTCACCAAGTGGTGTGGGGGTGATGGCTGTTACATCTATGTATTTTCCATTGGGGATATCTTTCAATCGTTCAATTGTTTCTAGTTTTACCTTGGCTTTATACTTTCCGTAGAATTCCACCTCATCAGTATGAAGACCAACCTCTTCCATCAAATCAGATATTGGTTTCATGTTCTCAGCTGCTAATTGAGCAATATCAATATCTGAAGGTACCGGCACCAGGGGTTTCAATTCCAATGGTTTCACCGGCTTCCTTACGAAATCTGCTGACATAAACTCCTCCTCATGGGTATTAAATGCAAAATTAAGACAACTCTTCCATCTTTTATTTTGTAGCTTGGTGAATTTTACTACAAGTGACGCTTGTCACACCTTCCTAAGCCAAATGTCATGAATGGGAATTGTCAAGATTTATGTAAATCTGCCGGCTTGACACAGAACGGATGTTCGTGTATATTTATAGCACAAATGAACGATAAATTAAATCGCTGATTGGAGTTACAGATGGCTAGAAGGAAAAAAGGTCTTGGCGACCGACATAAAAAGATCCTCGCAGTACTTGAACATTTTCAAGATAATGTAGGCTACCCGCCCTCAATTCGAGAAATTGGAAGAGAAGCTGATATTTCCTCAACTTCTGTGGTGAACTATTATCTCGACCAACTTGAAGAGATGGGCTATATCGAGCGTGATCGTAAAATTTCACGCGGAATGCGTCTGATCAAGAATGCCGCTGGACAGCTGATCGAGAATATTAGATCTGCTGTAGATGAAATTTTCTCTGTTCCCTTGGCAGGTCGAATCGGTGCTGGTGAAGTATTCCAGCCGCCGCCATCCGGGTTTGGAGTTTTTAACCCCGAAGAGAGCATCGATGTTGCTATGAGCCTTTTCCCTGAACACGAAAACCTGAAAGAACTTTTCGCCCTTGAGGTTGACGGTGATTCAATGATCGATGCGATGGTCAACGACGGCGATATCGTCATCATGCGCCATGCAAACCAGGCCCGTAACGGAGAGATGGTCGCTGTCCGCCTGACAGATGACGACATGACCACCCTGAAGTATTTTTATCAGGAAAATGGCAAAGTCCGCCTGCAGCCAGCCAATCCCACCATGGACCCGATCATCATCAATGACCCCACAAATGTAGAGATACAGGGCAAAGTTGTCCTCGTTATCCGCAAGATGCAGTCCGCTCCTATCTAAAGATTTTGTATTTACTCAACCCCTGCTGCCACAGCAGGGGTTTTTTATTGGTAAAATTCTCTTGTGAAAGCAAAACTGTTTCCCCAGGGAGTTCCTAAAAGCAAACGCGTTTTCGACCTCCTATTGACTATTCCAGGGCTGATCATCATTTCCCCCTTCCTGTTGATCATCGCATTACTGGTTATCATCTTCCATGGCTTCCCGATCACCTTCAGCCAGACCAGGCCGGGTTTATTCGGAAAACCATTCACGATGCACAAGTTCAGATCTATGGTGGACAAGCGGGATTCAAAAGGTGAATTCCTGCCAGACGAAGAGCGTCTGACATCTTATGGAAATTTCATTCGATCAACCACCCTGGATGAGCTACCAGAGCTTATCAATGTCCTCAGAGGTGAGATGAGTCTGGTTGGCCCCCGCCCACTGTTGATGCGCTACCTGGAACGCTATTCTGAAGAACAGTCCCGCAGGCATGATGTTCTACCCGGTATATCCGGCTGGGCCCAGATCAACGGCCGTAACAATGTCTCTTGGGAAGCCAAGTTTGAGCTGGATGTCTGGTATGTCAATAACTGGTCGATCTGGCTGGATATCCGTAT
>JAUWSD010000127.1 GCA_030610225.1 Chloroflexota bacterium | reverse complement strand
TCTTTATCTACTTCTTTGATCTTTTGAATGTCATTTAAATTCATTATTTATTCCTCATCCTGATTTGATATGTCTTTAATCAAATTATATATTTTCCTTCTTGGCCACCCGGATTCCTGTGATAGTTCCTTTGCCAGCTGGCTTGGGGGAATTTTATTATTAGTACCTGATATGATCATCGCCTGCATTTTTTCTTCTCCCCATATTTCCAAATCTTTAGTAAAGCCTTCAATCACCAAAGTGTATTCTCCTCTGGCTGGTTTCTTCTCAAATTGGCTGATCGCTTCAGATATGCTTCCTCTATAGATCTCTTCGTACATTTTTGTCAGTTCAGCTGCAACCGCCACCTGCCTGTCTCCTAATACCGATAATAGGTCCTGAAAGGAATCTTCAATTCGGTGAGGAGCTTCAAAGAAGATCAGGGTAAATGGTAATTCTTTGATAGTGCCCAACATTTTCACTCTTTCACCGCTCTTGCGGGGAAGGTAGCCAAGATATAGGAATTTGTCTGTGGGCAAGCCGGATGAGACCAGGGCAGCTATCGGGGCAGTCGGGCCAGGGATCGATGAGACATTATGCCCAGCTTCAACTGCTGCTTTGACAAGCAGATAGCCGGGATCGTTCAGGCCCGGCGTGCCTGCGTCTGAAACCAGAGCAATATCACCTGATGCAAGTGTTTCAATGACCCTGGGGATCTTTTTTAACTTATTATGTTCAAAGAAACTGGTTGTTGGGGTAGATATTTTATAGTGATTGAGCAGCTTTGCTGTGCGCCTGGTATCTTCGCAGGCGATCAATTTAACTTCTTTTAGGATCCTGAGTGCTCGCTGGCTGATATCTTCAAGATTACCAATGGGGGTTGCTACCAGATATAAGGTGCTCATGAGGCATTGTTTCCTTCATCTAATTGATCAACTATCATTTTAAACCTTCTGGCTAAAACTCGCCTCTCGAGCAAGATCCTGCGTCCACAACCCAAGCATTCCAATCCAATATCGGCACCTAAGCGGACAACTTTCCAGTCATAGCTTCCACAAGGGTGCGGTTTTCTTAAACGCAGGATATCATTTAAATTTAATTCAGGTAACATCTTTTCATTTCACCGTGTCAGGGTTTTGCGGCTAATTTTGGATTATATCACGGCGTGGTATAATCTCCCGCTAAGGAAAAATCTATGTTAAGTTCAAGTATTCCAGAAATTATATCAATGATAATTGTTTTGCTGATCAGTTTTTCAGTGCATGAATTTGCTCATGCATATGTGGCTGATTCTTTTGGCGATGACACCCCTCGTTTAGCAGGCAGGGTGACACTGAATCCTTTTGCACACCTGGATTTTATGGGCGCGTTGATGTTCATATCATTCGGGTTTGGATGGGCAAAACCAGTACCTGTTAACTTCAGGACTCTAATGCTCAGGTCCAGGCATGCTCCCGTGTATGTTGCATTAGCGGGGCCAGTCTCAAACCTCGTGATGGCTATACTGGGCGCGTTTCCAATAATGCTTGGATTGGTCCAAATGCCAGTTGTAGAACCAAATATTTTTCCGAGTATGTATGGTTTATTAAGTACATTCATTGTTTTTAATCTGGTGCTGTTCTTTTTCAATATATTGCCATTATTCCCCTTGGATGGAGAGAAAGTGCTGCTGCATTTGCTTCCCGCAAATGCATATGACCAAATGATCAAGCTACGCAGATATGGATCATGGCCATTACTGCTGTTGGTACTGCTGCTGCCGATGCTGGGAATAGATATTTTAAATACATTGGTCTTTTTCCCGGCTGTTACCATTGCCAGGTGGCTGATACTGTGAGGAAGAACGAATTTCTCTATCGAGTTGGCCAATTTTTTAAGGTGCTCCTTTCACATCCTGATGAAGCACAGTTAAAAAAGGTCAGCCAGATCTTGGAACCAGATCAATATGGCCTTTTTATGCAGCTTCAAAATTCTGAACAGGCGCATGCAATTTATGTAATGGAAGCTATCGAAAAAGAAGGATATCAGGATAAAGATTTTTTGAAAGCGGCACTCCTTCATGATATTGGAAAGATCGTCCATCCTTTGAAAGTTTGGGAACGGGTGATGGCTGTTATTTGCAGATGGATCAATCCGGACTGTCTTGATGATCTGGATGAAACAGATATCAAGGGGTGGAAGCGTGGTCTTGTGATCACGAAGAAACACCCGGAGTGGGGGGCAGACATGATCGCGAATTCAAATGCATCTCCAGAATTAGTGGAGATCATTCGTAAACATCATGAGGGTGAGATAGAAGCAAAAGAACCCAGGTATCAATCATTTCTTTTGCTGCTTAGAGCAGTAGATGACAACAATTAAAAAGACCGTTCATTGAACGGTCTTTTTTGATTCATGGTTAATAATTTTAGAGATTATAGATCTCACCAAATTTCTTGTTCAGGTAACGGATAAATGCATCACCGATGATCTTCTCGCCTGTGATCTTCTCTACAAGTTCCTGGGGGAAGAACTTCGAGCCATGGACATAGATCTTGTCATTCATCCATCCAAGTAAATTGCTGTATTTGCCATTTCTGATCTGGTCATCCATGTCGGGAAGATCAAGGAGCATTTTCTCCCAGAGGGATGCGGAGATCAGGTTTCCGAGAGCATAGCTTGGGAAATAACCCATCAAGCCCATTGACCAGTGGATGTCCTGTAATACACCTACTGAATCATTGGGGGGTGTGATCCCAAGGTATTCATTGATCTTTGAGTTCCACATCTCAGGCAGGTCTTTTACTTTGATGCTGCCATCCAATAACCCAACCTCAACTTCAAGGCGAAGCATTATATGCAGGTTATAGGTGGCTTCGTCCGCTTCAACACGGATCAACGAAGGTTTGACAATGTTGATCGCCTTGTAGAATTCATCCAGTGAGACATTCCCGAATTGTGTTGGGTAATATTCCTGGAGTTTAGGATAATACCCTTCCCAGAATGGTTTTGATCGTCCAACCAGATTTTCCCAGAGGCGGGACTGTGATTCCTGCAGTGCTGATGAGCAACTGCCATAGATAGCTGTGCGGTAGTTGTCCTTTGGGATGCCGAGGCTATACATTGCGTGGCCTGTTTCATGCATGGCCGCGAACATATACGGGTTGAAGAAGTTTTCATCAAATCTAACTGTGATCCGGTTATCACCATAGCCAATCGTTGTTGAGAATGGGTGGGCGGCAACATCCTGGCGGCCATTTTTCGGGTCATAGCCAAGTGCGGCAATTAACTCAGCCCCGATCTTCTTTTGAGTTTCAATTGGGAATTTCTGGTGCAGGAATTTGTCTTCTACCTGCTGCTTTTCTGCGATGGCTTTGATCAGGGCGACTTGTTTTGGTCGTATGTCTTCAAAAACTTTGATGACATCTGCAGTTTTCATGTCTGGCTCATATAGGTCAAAAAGCACATCGTAGGGATGATCGTATGGCTGGAAAATGTCAACAAAACGTTGAGCGAAATTTACGATCTTTTCCATATGCGGTTGAAAGATAGAATAGTCTGATTTTTCCCTTGCTTCCCGCCATCCCATAGATGCTGCATTGGTGATCATAATTCGCTCAGCAACCATTTCCGGGGGAACTTTCGTTCTCTGGTCATAACCCCGCTTGGAATTTTTAATTATTCGTGCTTCATCTGAATCCGGATCAAGATCTTCAGCATATTTCACTAATTCATCAAGTAATTTTCCTACCTTGGGAGAGGTGGCTTTTTTGTGGGAGATCTTGCCAAGAGTAGCTACAACCTGCCCGCGAGCCTCAGCTCCACCAACAGGCATGTAGGTTTCACGATCCCAACCAAGTAATGATTGTGCAAAACCAATGTCATAAAGTTCTGCAGTGATATCGTTCAGTTCTTTAAGCTTTTTTTTCATCTTCTCCTCCAGAGATAATGTCTTGGAAAAAATTATACCAGCCTGATCTTCTGCTGGATTTCAAATTTTATTGAAGCAGGTCAATGGCTGCATCACGGACTGCATCGATCTCATCGAGAGCGCTCTCAACTGTGATCGGAACGATAATATCCGGGATGATACCCACACCTTCGATGAGGATATCACCTTCAGGCGTGATCGGTCTGCCTGTTGGGAATTGGACATCTATATCACCAGGAAGGCTGTACTGGCCCAAACCAACCTCGCCAAAAGCTCCGGCGGTGGGGTAGTGGCCGATGATGGTAGTGTGGCCATTGAGACTCATATAATATGCGAAACCTTCACAGGCACTGATGCAGTCATGGCTGACCAGCACCACCACCGGCTTATCGTAATAAACAGGGGCAGGCTCAAGGAATGTTGGTTTCTTAAAAAATTCGAATTCACCCAGATCATCGTTGTAATATCCATGATTGCCTATTTCGATCTCTTCATTGATGAAATATTCTGCAAAATTCTTGGCTATTCCTCCGCTCCCGCCGTAGTTCGAGCGAATATCAATGATCAATCCCTGGGAATCATTCTCGATCATCTTATCTATAT
>JAUWSD010000128.1 GCA_030610225.1 Chloroflexota bacterium | reverse complement strand
GATAACTGATCCCAGTGACAATATTGGAGCAATGTTAAAGATCAACTTGTCTGCATTAGCAGGAGTTGTATCCTCTTTGGTGATCATTTTGACTGCATCTGCGATCGGCTGGAGAAGACCTCTTGGACCAACTCTGTTTGGGCCAATTCTATCCTGGATCCTTGCTGCAACCTTGCGTTCCAGCCATGTCTGGAGAATGAACATCGCCAGCACAAAACCGCCGATGACCACCGCTCCCAATAATTTCAGGATCACATCGGTTATACCTTCTGAAAAGCTCCAGGACAGCATAATGCCCCGCAGCCACTCAGAAATTACCAATATAGGATCAAATTCAAAAAATGCCATCAAAACACTCCTATAAACCTACCGTAAGATGTACACATCGTGCGCAATTTACATACAAATAAAAAGCTGATGATTTTATTTTCGCCAGCTTCTCAGATTTTTTACTTAAGACCACTGAAGGGCGCCCTTTTTCCAAGCATATACTAAGCCGTCGCCAAGCAGGAATATGAATAAAACACCTGCGATCACTCCCAGGAGCGGCAATTTATCAAAAGCAACTGCCCAGGGGTAAAGAAAGATAATTTCAACGTCAAATACCAGGAAAACGAGGGCGTAAATATAGTACTGAACTTTAAACTGTACCCATGTATCCCCCACTGTTTCCATTCCACACTCATATGTATCAAGTTTTTGTGAGTTAGGCTTCCTGGGTGCTAATAAACGGGCCATTATTAATGGAAGCGCTGGCAGCAATGCAGCAACAATTATCAGAAGCCCAACAAAGAGCCAATTATTCAGCATTAATTCTCCTAAATACAAATTCACCGTGAGCTTTCGGTGAATTATGATTTTTTAAACAACAGAGCGATTTTACCATAAATTGCTTTTTTTTCTCATTAAAGAATGGTTGTTTCATATATATTGTCTATCGTTTTATTACGAATCACTTTTATCAGGTATGCTCTCGTTATCAGAGCTTATCGGACCCAAATCTTTGACAATTAAATACCTTAATCGTGTGTCTTCTTCAAACCCCTCATTTGAAAAAAGTTCCTTCGCTGCCACATGATGTCCACCTGAAGCAAACATGATCTCCATGCTTTCAGGTGATGATCCTGTTTCCTCAAGAGCGGCTCGTATCCAATCCACTTGAACACTGTCTTCCCAATACTCAGGATCACATGCCAGGTAAACGGTCACTTTTCCAGCACTTTCTATCAGTCGCAAATACCCTTTGCTGCTTTTTTCAACGAGGCAGTTCCAATGAGTGCCTACCCTGTTGAAGCCAAGTTCAGCAAATTCAGATTGGATCAGATCATAAGCCCATGCATCCCCATTCTCCAATTCAACAAAAAGCCATTTGTCATATTGGTCTTTTGCATTATTAAGCGGCAGCTTTTCTACTTCAACATTGGCTTCAGATTCCATTAATTTGGAGGTGTCATCCAATTTTAGGAGTAGATTCCTGTATGGTTTAAATCCCATCTTTTTTGCGAATTCATAGCCCTCTGGATTCTCACGGGGCATAGCACTCACCAAATACCTGATCTCATATTCATCTGCAAATTCATTGATGCTGCTTAATAAACTTGTGCCAACACCATTGTTTCTATGCGCAGGCTCAATCATAAATGAATCAATTCGCATCATCATCGGGCGCACATAGGAAAATGTGAAGCCCACATCTTCTCCATCCAGCTCAGCGATGAATCCTTCTGCGCGTTTATACAATGAAGGCAATCCAACATATTTCCACAGTAAACGCCTGAATATACTCATGAATTCAGGCCTGAATACAGGGTCGACCTCAGCCATCACTTCAAACTCGCGTCGAATTGCCCATTTGATCGATTTCTTATTTGGTTTTTTTATCTGAATTTCGCTCATCCTGAAAGTATACCTTTTACTTTGAATCCTTTCCATTATGATTCTTTATTTTGTGCAATTACCAATACGAAAAACTCTCATTTCATATACAATTCTTTGTATAAAGAGAGAGGTTTTTTTTATGGGTCAACTTAAACAACGTATTGGGAATTTTTTTATCCTGATCGGCGTTCTATTAATAATTTTCTTCTTTGCTTCAAACGCAAATGATACCCCCAACTTCATCTTGCTTCTGGCAGGGCTTGGTCTCCTTTTCCTCGGATATAGGATGGTCCGCCGTCCGAGGGTTGAACCATCCCAGAGTAGCCGTTTTCGCACAGTGCGCCGCATCATTGGGCAAAGATACATAGAAGAAGATGAAGAAGACGAAACACCTTTCAGAAGGTATTGAACATGACCGATCACGATCATCAAAAACACCTGGATAAACCCCGCACAGAGATCAGGAGAAAGAAGTATGAGATGGTGGATGAATCTCAGATCAAAGTTCTTTTAACCTCATCACCCTACGGACATATGGCCAGCGTTCATGAAGGCCAGCCCTTCTTGATCCCCCTGATCTATGTATATTCCGAAGAAGACCATTCCATATATTTCCATGGCGCCCCGATTGGGCGCACCCGTGCAAATATTGAGATCAATCCCAATGTATGTTTTAATGTCACAAATTTCGGGAGAGTGCTGCCTGCAGAAAGCATCCGTAAATTTAATATTGAATACAGGTCGGTGACCGTCTTTGGGAAAGCATCCCGAATCGATGATCCCACCGAAAGAGAACAAGTCCTGATCCTGCTTGGGGAAAAATTCTCACCGCATCTTACATACGGACATGATTATCCAGCATTATCAGATGATGATATCAAGGCCACTGCCATCTTCAAGATCGCGATCGAAGAATGGAGTGGAAAACATAACGAAGAAAGACCGGATTTTCCAAACGCATTCATATATCCAAATTTTCCAAAAAAGGATGTTAAATAATACTAAAACTCTTCCCGCCAATGATTCCCTATTTGCACGAGTACTTCTAAGCAATAAACATCAAATTTGCATCACCTCTTCAATTAAGCTATCATTAAAACACACAAGCTCGTGTGCATTTTATGTCAACTTAGCCATTTGTGAGGTGCTTATGTTTGTCTCAAAACAAATCGCTGACTTCCTAACATTGTCGCGTTCAATCCTCTCTTTCCTTTTTGTCTGGCTCGCAAAAGACAACTCGCCGGATACTCTCCCTTATGCAGTTTTCCTCCTGCTGATCTGTTGGCTTACAGACTCTCTGGACGGCCCCCTGGCCCGGCGCAGCCGCATCAAATATCAGAATTTCATCGGAGAAAATGACATCCTCGCGGATATTATGGTTGCTACTGGAACCGCCATCTACCTGATCATGGTTGGGTATTTGGACAGATACATCGGCACTGCTTACATGATCATTTTCTTTTTCCTGTTTTTACACTTTGGCTATAAAGAGTCACTTGGAATGTTATACCAGCCGATCGTGTATCTCTATTTCATCTGGATATCATTTATTCATGCCCCTGACCAGGCCATTTGGCTACTGGTCTATATATTTCTGGTGACGATTTTCAGTTGGCGCCGCTTGATAGCTGAACAAATTCCCCGCTTCTTCAATGGTTTTAAGAATATGAATTAATTCAATGGCTCCAACAGAATCACTGGAATAACCCTTCCCCCAGCCCAATCTTGATAATTACTGTATCCCGGATAACACTCCGCCGCAATATTCCAATACTTCTCCCTCTCATCACCCTCAATTTCCCTGGCAGTATATTCACTCTCCACACCTTGATATTCCACCCTGACCTGTGGATTCGCCTTAAGGTTGTAATACCAGTCTGGGTGTTTTTGGCTTCCGAAATACGAAGCTATCAAAATCAAATTATCTTCTTCAAAAGTTCCTACCAGTGTCACAGATCGTTCAACACCGCTCTTTGCACCCTTCACTTTCAAAGTCACAGTAGGCAGCCCAGCCAGCATAGTCGTAAGAGATTTCTTCCCTTTACTAATTTTGATAATTAACGGATCAACCTTGGATAAAAGTTTAGACAGCCACCAGGAATTAAATCTGCTTGCAGCAAGCTTCTGGATAAGTCTGTTGAACCAATTTGCCTTCAAGATATCCCCACAACAGATTTCCGGTATTCACAAATATCCTGCAGGGGGCACTCTTCACACTTCGGCTTTCTGGCCTTACATATCTGCCTGCCAAGCGTGATGATGTTCAAATGCGCTGCATAATAAGTGTCCGGATGAAATAAGCTCTCAAGATGCTTGTGCGCTTTTTCAACGCTCATCTTTTCGGGCCTTAATCCCAATCTCCCTGTTATCCGGTAAACATGGGTATCAACAGGAAAAGCAGGGATTTCCAGGGCAAACTGCAGTACGATCGCAGCAGTCTTCGGGCCCACCCCTTTGAATTTTGTCAGCCATCTGGATGCTTCGTCTGAGCTATATTCCCTCAAAAATTCAAGAGACAGCTCTCCCCGTTCATCCTTGATCTGCTTCAGGATATTCTGGATACGTGGACCTTTCTGGTTTGCCAGTCCTGCGATCCTGACCG
>JAUWSD010000137.1 GCA_030610225.1 Chloroflexota bacterium | reverse complement strand
CGGATGATACATACCAAAGCGTTGAGCTCCGAAACCGCCAGATGAATGACCTGCAATGGCGCGGAAATTGCGATCAGCTTTTGTGCTGAATTGGGAATCAATGAAATCAACCACCTCCAGAAGGTAGTCTTCGTAATTTCCCTGACCAACAGTATTAAGGTATTGCGCTCCACCAAATCTGGTGACGCAGTCTGGCAAGACGACAATCATAGGGAGAAGGTCTTCTTCCAGTATCAGGCGGTCCATTCTTTCCTGGATATTCTCATCCCAGAAGGAATCATTCAGATATTTCTGGCTGCGGCTTGTATAGCCGGAAAGAATATAGACAGCAGGATATTCCTGATCCTCATCATAGTTTGGGGGCAGATAAACAGGAATATTTCTGATGTGGGGGTCATCAAGGGGATTGCCTTTAAGGGATCTTGATTCAAAGCTAATGTATTTGATAATTGATGGTTTCATACATGCTCCTCTGGTTTTTAAGCATTTGCCTCTTTGTGGCGAAGCATCGCTTCATTATACCCTTTCATGCTAAAATCTTTTTATGACAAATAACAACACCCCAAAATGGTTGGAATGGGCCAGAGGTATTCAATCTCTCTCCCAAACCGGCGTGCATTATTCAGAGAATGAATTTGACAGGCAGCGTTATTCCCAGCTATTGGAGATCGCAGCGGAGATCGTTGCTGAGCATTCAGCCCATGTAAAAGAAGACATTGCTGTTGAATTTTCTGCTTTGAAAGGCTATGCCACACCGCGAGTTGATGTCCGGGCAGCAGTGTTCAAGGACAACAAACTTTTGATGGTGAATGAGGTCATGGATGGTACATGGTCAATGCCGGGGGGATGGGCTGATGTTGGTGATCTGCCGTCTGTTGCCGCCGAGCGGGAAGTGCTTGAGGAGGCTGGGTTTGTTGTGAAGGCAAAGAAATTGATCGGGGTTTATGACGCAAATCGTATGCCGGGGCAAATGGATCTTTACCATGCGTATAAGTTGGTATTCTTATGTGATCTGATAGATGGCAAGGCTCAGACCAGTTTTGAGACTTCCGATGTCAGGTTCTTTGATTATGGTGAGATCCCGACTGATAAATTTGGTGAGAGAATAAAAATCAGACATATTGACGATGCGTATTTTGCAAAAGACAACCTGGATTGTCAGACAGTTTTTGATTAGGAGTTCAAGATGTTGATAATAAATGGAAAATTGATCACATGGGAAGCAGAAAACAGAGTTCTGGAAGGGCAGGCGCTCAGGATAGTGGATGGAAAGATCACAGAGATAGGGGAGCAAAAAAGCTTGATCGAGAAGTATCCTGAGGATGAAAGGATGGATGCAGATGGGCAGTATGTTATGCCCGGGAATATCTGCGCTCATACCCATTATTACGGTGCCTATGCCCGTGGATTGGCGATCCCTGATCCAGCCCCATCTTCGTTTCCTGAGATCCTTGCGAAACTCTGGTGGCCGCTGGACAAAGCTCTGGATGAGGATGCAGTCAAATATTCCGCATTGGTTCATCTGGTTGACGCGATCAAACATGGTACGACGACATTGTTCGATCACCACGCCTCACCTAATTTCATCGATGGCTCGCTGGATGTGATCGCAGATGCGGTTGATAAATCCGGTCTGCGTTCGGTTTTGTGTTATGAAGTTACAGACCGGGACGGAGCTGAGAAAGCAAAAGCCGGGATCGATGAGAATGTTAGATTCATTGAGAGAGTTAAAAATGAGAATGTAGCTGAGGGAAGGGTGAAGGCAAACTTTGGGATGCATGCCAGTCTGACGCTTAGCGATGAAACACTGGAATTCAGCAGGGCGGCAGTGGGAGATGATGTTGGTTTCCATATCCATACAGCAGAAAGCATTGTTGATGAAGATGACAGCATTGAAAAAAGCGGACTGCGGGTGGTTGAGCGACTGGATAAGCATGGTTTACTGGGTGAAAAGACGATCCTTGTGCATGGTGTACACCTAGATGATAACGAGATAAAGATCGCTGCTGAAACCGGATCATGGATCACGCATCAGCCGCGTTCAAATATGAATAATGCTGTTGGCGTTGCCCCAGTGCAAAAGATGCTTGACGCTGGTATAAAACTTGGAATTGGAAATGATGGTTTTACACAGGATATGTGGACTGAATGGAAGTTGACATATCTACTGCATAAGCTTGACCAGGGAGATCCCAGAGCGATGAACGGGTATGATGTGATCAAGATGGGTGTCTATAATAATGCGGCTTTGGCAAATAGCTATTTTGATGACAAAGTTGGTGAGCTATCGGTTGGATCAGCTGCAGATATAATCTTAGTCGATTATCATCCCTTCACACCTTTACACGCTGGAAATCTACCCTGGCATATTCTCTTCGGTTTCAATGAGAGCATGGTCACAACCACGATGGTGAACGGAAAAGTTTTAATGAGAGATAGAAAACTTGTGACCCTTGATGAAGAAGAGATCAGTAATAAAGCGAAAGAACATGCTGATATTGTATGGAAGAATTATCAGCACTCATTTAATTAATATTGGAGCAGACATGACTGAAATAAAAAAGATCGCGATTCTTGGTGGAACTGGAAAAGAAGGCACAGGTCTGGGAATGCGTTGGGCGCATGCTGGATATGATGTGATCATCGGTTCACGGCAGCTGGAAAAAGCTCAAAAAGCAGCTTTGAGCCTGAATGAGAAACTGGAGCTCGATACTGTGATCGGACTGGAAAACTCCGATGCAGTTAAGGCCGCGGATATCTGTATTCTGACAGTGGTTCAGGCTGCACATGAATCGGCCTTGGCTGATTTGAAGGATGTTTTGCAGGGCAAGATTCTTGTTGACGCAACAGTTAGAATTGAATTTCCCAAGGCAGAACCACCCAAGCCCCCATCAGCCGGACGAATTGCGCAGGATATTTTGGGTGAGGGTGTGAAAGTTGTTGCCGCATTCCAGAATATTCCAGCTAAAGCATTGGGAAAGAAACTGGGCAGAGATCTGGGTATAGATGTAATGATATGTTCAGATGATATTGAAGCTGCAGAAGTAACTGTTGATCTAACAGAAGCTATCGGTATGGGCGGGTATTATGCAGGTGATCTTGATAATGCCAATGTTGTTGAAGGACTGACAGCGCTCCTGGTCAGGATGAATAAGCATTATAAAGGTAACGGATCCATCAGAATTGCGGGGATCAAGAAATAATGAAGTTAGAGCTTTCTACCCTTAAAGGGTTTCCTCTGATAAAACCGGGGGATGATCTTCCTGAAATGATAATGGCTTGTTTGCAGGAGAATAATATCTCCATCGAAGATGGTGATATATTGGTTTTAGCGCAAAAGATCGTCAGCAAGGCTGAGGGACGAATAGTGGACCTGGCGGATGTGGTGCCAAGTGAAGAAGCGATCGCTCTGGGAGAAGAGATTGAGAAAGGCCCCAGATTGGTTGAGATGATCCTGCAGGAAAGCGGCGAGATCCTGCGAAAAAGACCTGGCTCGATCATTGTTGAACATAACTCGGGTTTTGTATGTGCCAATGCCGGCATTGACTATTCAAACATAGAAGGTAATGAGATGATATTGTTATTGCCTGAGAATTCTGATCATTCAGCCGAATTGATCCGCAGAGCAATTGAAAAAAAGACGGATAAGAATATCGGCGTGATGATCATTGATTCACATGGACGGGCCTGGAGAAATGGTACTGTTGGGATCACGATCGGCTTATCAGGCGTACCTGCTTTGATTAACCGATGCGGAGATGAAGACCTGTTTGGACGAGTGATGAAAGCCACGATCATTGGTGCGGCAGATGAACTCGCTGCAGGTGCATCCCTGATGATGGGGCAGGTGGATGAAGGCACCCCGATCGTACATGTACGTGGTTTTCCATATTCTCTGGGAGAGAGCAATATGTCAGATCTACTCAGAGATAAATCAAGGGATATGTTCCGCTAGGAGAGTTTATGCATGGGATAGTATCTTTACTGGACGAAAAACATGATCAGATCG
The DNA here is from genome assembly GCA_030610225.1 of Chloroflexota bacterium. GTDB lineage: Bacteria > Chloroflexota > Anaerolineae > Anaerolineales > UBA11579 > JABJGH01. Next base: position 133 of record JAUWSD010000137.1, on the reverse strand, counting down.
TGAAATCGATCTGGGATGAACTTGAAGCTGAATGCGGATTAAAGGGAATTCGTGAAACTCCCTATCCACATTTTTCATGGCAGGTTGCAGACGGATATCAGGAAGAGGGTATAGAGCATATTCTGAAAGAACT
>JAUWSD010000086.1 GCA_030610225.1 Chloroflexota bacterium | reverse complement strand
TTTACAGCAGGGAACATATTGTTCAGGGCAGCACAGTTCCAGGGTTGGATAAGCTGCTTCAGCTCAATATAAATGCCCCCGAGAAGTTCCTGTTTATCCTCAGAAAATATTGGTGAGGAAATGATTGGATTATGAAGTTTGTTATGAATATCCCAAGGAAGGGTGTCTTTTCGCAGGTACCCTTCAGGTTCTTCAGTTTTTGATACATGTGCAATGATGTCTTCAAGGTAAGGTTCCCAATCTGGAGGGTCTTTATAAAGCAGATGTCCTGATTTTAACCAGATCGCTAAGCGGCTTGATTGAAACAGGTTAGGGAGGTGTTCTGCCAATACTTCTTTTATCCCTGTGCTGCCTTCCACTTCATCAACCAGCTGTCTGCCCAGCACCTCAAGTTTTTCGAGATGTTTTGATTTCTGCCGATTACTTTCAGAAATATTGCTGAATGTTCTGGCAAATAGAGCAATGATCATGAAGCCTGAAATGAGAAGAAGAAATACATAAAACCCATTCTGTGAATAAAGTCCAGCTGCGAGGATCGCAAAAGGATGGGCAAGGGTTGGCAGTGATAAGGCAAGAATGAAGAACCGGGTTAAGGGCGAATGATCTTTTTTCTGAGTGATGATCCGCTGAGTATTTAATGCATAAATGTATGTCGGGATCCAAATGATAACGAAGACAATAAAATTAACAATAATACCTGATATGCCAGCTAATAAATATTTTATGTCTAATGATGGAATTGGATATGCTTGTGGAGATGCAAGTAACTCATACACTTTCAAGCCAATTAAGAATGGAACTGTGAAACCGCTGAGAGTGAGCAGTAGATGGCGAAGTTGATCCCATCTTGCTGTGGTTGTGCCTCTTTTTTCTGATGCGAGGAAATAACGAACAAGGCTAATCGTAATAATGATCCAAAGAGCTGCTGGGCCGAATAATAAGCAGGCTGCCCAGATCATCATACTGTCGAAGGCGCCATCCGCGCTCCCGTAGCGGTTCTTTCTAAATTCGATGATGATGAAGTAAGTGTAAATATTGAAGAAGATTGTAAAAAGAATAAAAACAATCAACAGAGGGATATTGGATAATATCAAATCGAAGTTAGTCTCTAATATCAGCCAGATGATGCCTATGAAAAATAAGACAAAGCAATATATAGAGGTGAATACATCTCCTACTGCAACCATCTGGCGGGATAGCGGTAGGATGTCTAATTGGGGCCAAAATTTTCGTGATATGCTCAATAATACTTTGTACATAGCTTTAACTCATAATTCACATTATATCTTGAAAAGGGGTATGAAATCCCTAACGGATATACATCATTTCCAGAAATCCATTTATAATAATTTGAACATCCAGAGATGATTGCGCGGAGGATTAAATTGAACAAGAAGAAAAAGTATTTTGGAGGGATCGAGGGGGGAGGCACATGGTTCAGGTGTTTGATAGCAAATAGCCCTGATGATGTATATAAAGAAACCTCCTTCAGGACGCTTGATTCTGGAGACACTCTTCAGAAAGTGGCAAACTTCTTTTTGGAAGCGATGGCAGAAGTAGATATAGAGGCTATTGGTGTTGGCTGCTTTGGCCCTCTAGAGCTGAGAGAGGGTCAGGCTGATTATGGGATGATCGAATTTTCCAAGATGGACAGCTGGACGCGGGTCAATTTATATAAAGAATTTACAGAGAGGATTGGGCTGCCTGTTTATATTGATACAGATGTTAATGCAGCAGCGTTAGGTGAATTTCTTTGGGGGGCTGGGAGGGGACTTGAAGTCTTTGTATACCTCACAATAGGCACAGGGATTGGGGGAGGGGCTTTTGTGAATGGTAAACTCCTGCATGGTATACAGCACCCGGAGATGGGGCATGTCATGATCGCTCATGATCTTGAAAAAGACCCCTTTGAAGGCGGGTGTAAATTCCACAAGGACTGCTGGGAGGGGCTAGCAAGCGGCACAGCAGTTCAGCAGAGGTGGGGGATCAAAGGTGAGGAATTGCCGCCTGAACACGAAGCCTGGGATCTGGAAGCGCATTATCTCGCATTGGGTGTTTCAAACATCTTTTTGACATTAGCACCTGAAAAGGTGATCCTAGGTGGGTCCGTGATGGTGGTTCCAGGATTAATTGAGAAGGTGCGCGAGAAGATAGGTGCGATCTCTAATGGATACATCATCAAAGATAAGAATATTAATGATCTTGATGAACTAGTCACTTTACCCGGTTTGGGAGAATATTCAGGGAGGTTCGGATCAGTTGCCCTGGCAGTTGTTGGAGGTAAGGATAGTTAATTCCTGGATATCAGATAATAGAATTGTGAATTTATGAAAATGAATCGAAGAGATTTTCTAAAAATATCTGCACTTATGATGGGCGGGATTCCGTTTAAATCTCAGCTTGATAAGCTATCCGGTTTTGGATTTAATTTTGAGGATGTACAGGTATTGGAGCAGGAAGAATGGGGGATCGTGCGTTCCAAAGGAATGCCCATGATCAGGATCCCACTGCTGGATGATGGTTTTTGGGATGAATCTACACCAATAAAGACATTCACTTTGAAAGAGGGTGTTGAATTGGGGTATTCGAGAAAACGATTAGTAAAGCTTGATGATGAAGTTTTTCATGCGGTGTTGATCCCATCATCAATTGGTGGAAGGCATATGCACATTGGGATCATTGGTGTTGAAAGTGGGGGTGAGTATGAAGAATTGGCTGAAACTGATAATGGCAAGGATGGGCGAAATATCTTTTCGATAGTTGGAGAATATTATCCAAATAAGATATTCAATATAATGGAAGGTGCATCCAGAGTATTGAAAACTCAGCGGGAAATCGGATTTGTTTCAGGGGGGCAGGAATATTCCCTGCTTGAGCTGATTGGAGCTCAGAATGGGGATCAGGGGTTCATTTCTGGATACACGACCTTTCACGAGGAAGTAAATGCAGGTGGCGTTTGCGCGTTTGCGACAACATTTTCGAATTCAGTAGCTAAAAATTCAACCATCAAAAAACTTTGGGAACATCCCGCAAAATATAAATATTTTGTAGCACCAGCAGACCCAGACAGAAGTGAATCAACCACAGATGCATCATTGAGTTGGGGCGCACCTGGTTGGTTCGATTTCTTGTTTGTTCCTGACGAGAACATGCGACTGGTTGTGACATGCGATCTGGTGCAAAATGGTGCTGAAGATATTGATGATCTTGGACCCGGATCTGATATGTTGATGGTCATTAGCTTGAGATGGACAAGTGAGGTTGAAAGATCTGATATTGTGGATGGTTTAGATAATTTGGCGACAATACGTGAAAGATATGCAAATTTCAGGGATGGAGAAGCTGTACCTGAGTTTGCCGAAGTTATGCAATCTGTAGAGTGGGGCAGTGACAATGCCAGCCAGAAAATATTAGAGGATGTATATCCTGAGGAAGTCATTGACCATTTCATCCCTGAGCTTCATAATGACGAATGGATCAAGTTGGTTGCAGAGATAGTGGATCAGATAAATAACTATGCTGAGACTTACAAAGATTATCAGAGATCAGATGTGATCAGCGGGATTATCCCTGGGTTGGGTGATCATTTGTATGAGAAGATATTCTCAGGTGAGATCTATCACAATAGTGATGGATCGATCATTGACCTCCTAAGAGACTCACTCTGGCATCTGGATCATGTCAGTTTCCTTGATGGTAAGCCTACCTGGGAAATTGGATTCTCAGCATTATTGGGGTCACTGAGGTCGGTGTTTGGAAATGTGGTTCCAAGAAGGCTCCTAGGTTATCGTTTTAATTATGCTTCTGAGATCGTGCCTGAAGAATATTGGGATTTTGAAGATCAATTCTTATACAGGACAAAGCTTGGATATTACCTGGCTTCACCCCAAAGTGAACATGACGTCAAGGTGGGTAATATGTTGGTGCGGTATGAGACACCAGTGGGGCACTGTGCTGTCGTGATCGGAAAGAAGAAGGTCGGTACAAAGACGGTGTTATTGGTGGCTGATGCGAACAGGAAAGACAGGGGAATGGCGAGATTATTTCAAGTTGATGAGATCAACTTTAAACATGTATTCGGTCAATTCCCTGTAAAGCCTGTTGTAGTCATTTAAAATCGGATGACTTGTCAGAATGCTGTCTGACAACTATAATCTAGATTAACATTCTTACTTCAAATGGGGAGAGGGCCGATTTTATTCAAAAACAAGAAAATCGGACACCGAAGGGGCAAATCTGATCGAATAATATCAGGTGAAACTCTCAGGTAAAAGGACCCATTTGACGAAAACCTCTGGAAAGCGACGAAAAATGAAGATCAATTTTTCGTACACCGAAGGGGCAAACGCAAGCATATTGCGTGAATCTCTCAGGTTCTAGACAGAGGCGCACATTGATATTTACTGTGCGCTTTTTTAATATAAGCCCGGAGGTTTAAAATGAATTTTCCTAAAGAATTAAAATATTCACCAAAAGACGAGTGGATCAAGGTTGAAGACAATACAGCTTCGATCGGGATCAGCGACTATGCACAGGATGCTCTTTCAGATATTGTATATCTGGAATATGCAGTCTCGGTTGGCGATGTAGTTTCCAAAGGTGACATCCTCGGAACAGTTGAATCCGTGAAAGCGGCTTCAGATGTATATTTCCCAATCAGCGGAACAGTCCTCGAAGTCAATGAAGAGCTTCTTGATACACCAGAGAATGTAAACTCCGACCCTTATGGTGCAGCATGGATCATCAAATTGGAGCTGAGCAGCCCAGAAGAATTGGATGAGTTGATGAACGCTGAAAAATATGAAGCCTATGTTCAGGAACGCATCTAGAGATGTTCCATCCTCATACCGATAAAGATAGAGAGGAGATGTTCAAAGAGATCGGAATTGATTCGATCGAACAACTCTTCGACTATATCCCGGAGGATGTCAGATTCCCAACTCTGGATCTTCCGCGTACTCATACTGAGATGGAGGCTTTTAATAAGGTCTGTGAGCTCCAACGGCAGAATGAGAAAGGCGTACGGATGCCGAGTTTCCTGGGAGCAGGTGCTTATCAACATTTCGTGCCTGCTGCAGTAGACGCGATAATTAGCCGCAGTGAATTCTACAGCGCTTATACTCCATATCAGCCTGAAATATCTCAGGGTACATTGCAGACGATGTTCGAGTATCAAACCCATATTATCAATCTGACAGGAATGGAAGTTTCGAATGCTTCCCATTATGATGGAGCTACTGCAGCAGCAGAAGCTGTGAATATGGGGCAGACGATATTCAGAAAGAAGCGCAAGAAAGTCATAATTTCTCCTGGGATACATCCCCATTACCGGGATACGATCCGCACTTATAATGCCCCATCTGATCTCGTGATAGTAGGTGATGATACACCTGTTGAAGAAGGTCCGGAAGCATTGATCCCAATGATCGATCAGGACACATCTCTTGTGATGGTTCAGTATCCAGATTTCTTTGGACGGATATATGACTACACTGAGCTTGGTAAAGCGGTGCATGAAGCTGGTGGATTGTTAGTTATAGTAGTTAACCCGATGGCGCTTGGATTAATTAAATCCCCGAGTGATTTTGGTGCAGATATTGTCTGTGGTGAAGGCCAGCCTCTGGGCATCCCGGTTTCATACGGCGGGCCGTATCTTGGGATTTTAGCCACTAAAAAAGAATATGTGCGCAGTATTGCAGGGCGGCTTGTTGGTGAGACTGTTGACCAGGATGGTAAGCGCGGGTATGTGCTTACATTGAGTACACGTG
>JAUWSD010000188.1 GCA_030610225.1 Chloroflexota bacterium | reverse complement strand
TTTGATGAAGAGTTTTATTTGTGTAGATTTGTTGCTGCGATAACTGAGAGCCCGTTCTTTGTCAATGCATCGGCGGTGCTGTTCATTGAGTTGAGTTTGTCCAGGAAATTAATTTTCAGCGCATCCCAATCCCCAGATCCTATCACTTCGTCTTTAGCCCGGAAGTAGTCAAGGATATCGGATGGGTGAGTTCGTGTTTCATCAATCTCAGGATCCGCTCCCTCGTGTTTGGCAGAGATGTTAGCAACATGGTCTGCCAGATCAACTAATTCATCACGCCGGTTGTATGGCTGTATCACGATGCTCTTGAAAGTCTCAGTAATGTGATGCTCAAAACGCACGACATCCTCAAAGCCAAGTTCTTTCCTGAATTGGGCTGTGAGTTCCATCGATTGATTGTTGATCGAATTTGACCAGTTGAAGCCGATCAATGGGGTTGAGCCATCATCGCGGGAGAATAATTTAGCGCCGATCAATGTCCAGAATGCTGCATATGGATTGTCATTACCCATGAATACTGAGATCTTGAATTCATTATTTATACCGAGACTATGAAGCATGTATCCAAGGAATACTGTTCCAGGGTTGATGTTCAGAACCTGCTCGATGCCATAATTTGTATAGTAATACAGGAATTCATCTACCCATTGGAGCGCATGAGCATTTGGCTGACCAACTCCGCCAAAATAACCTGTTATTGTTGCTGGTCCACCGAGGTGGATATTTGAGCCGTCAGTCCCTTTGGTGTCTAAAGTCTCAACAACGCTGCATCCCATGATCTTCATCGCGGCGGCCACGGCAGGGAGGTCACCATCTGCTTCCTGTTCTTTCATAGCGCGAACACGAATGAAACGCCCTGGCATTAATTTCTTTTCTGTTATTGCTTTTTGAGCTATTAATTTAACCCAGGGAAAATACTGGAGGGCACTCAATTCAAGAGTGACCGCAAGATCCTCATTAAAGTCGGTAGATGCTAATTTATCTCCAAGGATATTTTGGCGGTACTCATCAATAGTGATGAAGGCATTGTTTTCCTTTTGCTCGATCAACCAATCAAGGTCTTTTCTGTATTCTGGATTTGAATCAGCAACTTTTTGAAGCAAATTATCCAGTTTTCCAGCTTCAGCAGCTTTTGCGTTGATCTCTTCCGGTGTTCCATATTTTTCTACAACCTTAAGGAAATCTTCGATGACCTTTGAATCTGGATTTAATAAAACCTTGTTGATGTCATCTAAGCGGTCTGGCGAAATCTTTAATCTAGCTTGTAGATCTGACATTAATACTCTCCTCAACCTAATGTTTTTAGTAATTCGTCGAACTCACTATCTTTCATCCCAAACCAATTCTCTTTGGAAGGGAATGTCCGGTTTTCTACTTCAGAGGCGTATTCTTTCAATCCGCCCAGGATCATCCCACCAACATCTGCAAATTGCTTCGCCATTGAGGGAGTGAACTTGGGATATAGCCCAAACATATCATGGTAGATCAGGAGTTGACCGTCAGCATCCGGGCCAGAACCAAGCCCCATGATGATGGTGTCTTCAGACCTGTCCATGATCAATTTACATAATCTGTCCGGGATCAATTCAAGAAGAATACAGAATGCACCTGCTTCTTCAAGTATTTTGGCATCCTCTGCGATCTTTTTTGCTGCTCCTGCGCCTTTACCCTGGAGTCTGAATCCGCCCAGAGCGCTTACGCTCTGAGGAGTTAATCCAAGGTGTCCGCATACAGGGATACCGGCTGATAATACTGCCTTGATCCTTTCAACTATTTCTTTCCCCCCCTCAAGTTTGATCGCATCGCAGCCTGCCTCTGCCATGAAACGCCCTGCATTACGGATGGCGTCTTCATTGCTGGCCTGGTAGCTCATATAGGGCATATCGCCGATCAGGAATGCTGTTGGTGCACCGCGACGGACTGCTTGTGTATGGCGGATCATATCTTCCATGGTGACAGGCAGGGTGCTGTCATACCCGAGCATTGTCATTCCCAGGCTGTCTCCAACAAGGATCATATCAATCCCGGCTTCTTCCTGAAAATAAGCTGTTGGAGAGTCATAGCAGGTTAACCAACTAATTGGTATGCCTTTACTTCTTTTCTTAAAAAGGGTGTTGAGGGTGATCTTTTTTCGTTCAGACATGTTTTCTCCTCCGAGTTAAAAGCTTGAGGTGATTATAATTGTTTTTGAAGATTTAAATAATGGTGATTAATTAGAATGGAGTGATCTATGGAATACAACAAGATCATGAAAGCTGAATTTATTGAGGGTGAAGGGCAGCTTGAGGATATAAAGAAACTTTCTAACAAGACAATTGTTATAGAAATAACTCTTACAGCTTAAAATATTAGGACTCAACGTTAAAAATTTAGACTTTGAATCATCGTGGATGCTATAATAAAATCATTCACGTTTTATTATTCTTTGTTCTTGTTAAAGGCTCTTAATGTCTGATTTTGTTCATCTTCATGTTCACACCCAGTATTCGCTTTTGGATGGCTTCAGCCATATCCCGAAGCTGATGGAAAGGGTCAAAGAACTGGGGATGAATTCTGTGGGGATAACTGACCATGGAACAATGTTCGGGGTTATCGAATTCTTTAATCAAGCCCAAAAATACGATATTAAACCGATCTATGGAATTGAAACTTATCTGGCAGCCAGAAAAATGACAGATAAAGAATCTGTGTATGATCGCAAATCATCACATCTTATTCTGCTTGCCAAAGACCAAACTGGATATAAGAATCTGCTAAAAATCGCTTCAGCATCACAGTTGGAAGGTTTTTATTACAAACCAAGGATCGATCACGATTTTCTTGCAGAACATTCAGAAGGTTTGATAGCAACAACAGCTTGTCTTTCCGGTGAGGTTCCCAGAGCAATTCTCAGAGATAATCCAGACGAAGCAAAACGGATGCTTGAGTGGTATTTTGAA
>JAUWSD010000194.1 GCA_030610225.1 Chloroflexota bacterium | reverse complement strand
CCACATCCTCTTCAAAATTCGCAACAGGTGTAAAGCCTGAACTCTGGAATTGATTCATATACAGATTCTCTGGTAACCACTCACCTGCATTCTGATAATTTTCGAATACAGCCTGGTATTCATCCATATCTTTCAATGTCGCATCCAGGAATGCAGAAACATACATTAAGAGGATTTTACGCTGCTGTTCTTCAGGCATTATCGGCTTTATGTTCAACAAGAATCTACTTGGTAACCGGCGGTCATATGGACTCCACACAGTGTTGAATTGACTGTGATTTGCGCGCTCAATCAATACAGCCGCTTTGAAATAGCCCGGATCCTCATCTGTGTATGAGACACGATAATATTGTTTCAAACCCTCAAACCTGGAAATATCTGAGTCATGTGTTCCTTGCACTACAAGGTAATTCAGATCTTCAAGGCCGATTGGCTGCCCTCCTAATTTAAACTGCCCTTCAGACGGAGAAATTGCGATCACCGACTTTATATTGTATCCATAATCAAAGCGGTTCTGAGCATTGTTCGGAGATCGTTCCAGAACATTCATTGCAGCTGCAATTGCCGCTGCTTCCCCTCCACGTGAGTGCCCCATCAGAGCAATATTCTCAAGATCGATCTTCTGATACAAACCAGATTTCCCATCCCTGTTCCATTTGTGCCACAAACTCAGATGATCCAGAAGCAGCTTTGCCCGGGCATCATTCTCACCCTTTAAGCTCCCGGTAAAATAACCGTTCATAAAATTCTGATCAATTGAGACGAAGATATATCCTCGTGAGGCAAGATGTTCACCGAGGTATGCATAACCGCCCTCACTGAAATCGGTCATATTATGATTCCCATGAACGATCAGAACCAGTGGAAATGGGCCTTCACCTTCAGGCATCCACACCTGTGCATTCAAGGGTGCACTATCCAGATCAAATCCCCAATAGAAAGCCCTGATCTTCGCCTTCCACTCATCCATTGAAACTAGGTGAGAAATATTGACAGTGTCCGTCAAAATATCAGCACTTTCACCATATTCCGGGATGCGTTCGCTTATCCCGCTTCCATAGGAGAATGTTGAAAACGAACGATCACCTGATTCCAATGGATTTTGAGCAGATATTTGATTCTGGATAGAGATCGGGTCTATCTCTATTAGATGAGAACTTGTGCCTGGAACTACCATCCAATAGATCAGGATCAAATTCATAGACAGAACAACCAATACTCCGAAAATCAACAATCCTTTTATAAACTTACCAAAACTTTTCCAATCGCCTTTTAGAAAAACCCCAACAATCCCTCCTGTCAGCATACCCAGGATAATAATTCCAAGCGAGAGATATAAATATGGATCATCTGGAAGAGCCTGCGCCGCAAACAAGATAATGACACCAGCAGCTAAAACAGCAAATAAAATGAATGCGATCCGCTTAAAAATATAGAATATAAATTCAAAGATCCAAACCAATATAAAGAAACCACTCACCCCCACAATTACGAGCACTAATACATCAAGAAATACCCCAAATCCAGATTGAAATGCGATCCCATAAAGAACAAAAGCAATAACGATCACAATGGCAGCGCCATAGATCATCCCCTTCTGCCAGCTTTTCTTTGATCTAACCTCTTCAATAAATTTGCTAAAGAATTCTCTCATATTTTGGTTTTGGTTTGAATAATTCCTTATATATTGTACAATTTATTGGCAATCCAATCACAAGAAAGGATCTTATGGAAAAGGGTACCATCAAAATACCTGCAACGACAGCAAACCTCGGACCTGGCTTTGATGTTCTTGGGCTTGCTCTTGATCTTTGGAACCAGATCGAGTTTGAACTCAAAGACAAGCCCTCCAGAGTTGAGATCACAGGTGAAGGGTCAAGTTCCCTGCCAACTACTGAGTATAATCTCATTCTCAGATCTGTAAAACAAATATATGACCATTTCCATCAAAACCATCCATTGAATCTTGTTGTTAAATGCCATAACAATATCCCCATATTCTCAGGGCTTGGATCAAGTGCGGCAGCGGTGTTAGCTGGTGTTCTGATCGGAAACAATCTTCTTGGCAATCCCATCAGTGATAAAGAATTGCTGGAGTTCAGTTCAAAGCTGGAAGGACATCCCGACAATATTGCCCCTGCTGTTCTCGGTGGGTTAACTATTTCGATCTACGAACAAGATCAGTTGATAGTCCATCGATACCAGATCTCGGATTGGAAAGTTGTCGTGGTCCTTCCGGACATCCGTCTCTCAACCCATGAAGCCAGAAAATCCCTCCCACAAAACATTAATTACACAGATGCTATCTATAATTTAGGCAGGCTTTCTCTGGTAGTAGATGCACTGAGAGATTATGACATCGATAAATTACAAATCGGAATGAAAGACAGGATCCATGAGAAATACAGGCTCCCATTAATTACCGGAGCTGAAGATGCTATATTTGCGGCGAGAGAATTGGGAGCAGCTGCAGCTATTTCTGGTGCCGGCCCAAGCCTGATAGCTTTTGCTAAAGAAGGTCATGAAGATATCCAGCAAGCCATGGTGGATATCTTCGCCAAAGAAGGAATAAACTCCAGAGTTTTTATCTTAACTACTACCAACTCTGGAGCTGAAATATTATCTAATTAAAGTTTTGGTAAGACGATGGACTTCTGGGCTTGATATTTCCCTTTTTTATCAGCATAGGAAATTTCACAAACCTCATCACCCTCAAAGAATAATACCTGGGCAATACCCTCATTTGAATAT
>JAUWSD010000062.1 GCA_030610225.1 Chloroflexota bacterium | reverse complement strand
GAAATTTCTGAGGCTGGGGAATTAACTGATATTTAATTACTCTGATCTATAAAATCTCTGGCAAAGGAGAGGGCTTCTTCCTCTGTCGTGACTTCTTCAAGCACCTGTGCTTCACGGATCGCATCAAGCAGCTTTCCAATAATTGGCCCAGGACCCAATCTTAATTTTCGCATCAAGACCCTTCCGTCAATGATCTCGGGAGGGTTTATCTTTTCAGGTGTTTCCCAATAGAATTCGAGCAAAACTCTGCAGGCAGCGATATGAGCACCGATCTTATCCTGCGGCAGTGCTGATCCGTATGTAGCAATAAGGTCGGCAATTGAAAGCAGGATTACTTCAACTCCAGATTCATCAGTGCTTCTGAAGAAGCGGTATGCGTCCAAAGAGGTTGGAACGATGTCATTTCTGGAGAAATGCCTGACTCTGCCGTGATGGTGGACGATCGACCAGATTCTCTGCACTTCACTGTTCGATAATCGCAGTTCCTGGGCGCGTTTCTTTGTGATGCGCGCACCAACTTCCTCATGATCCGGATATCTGGTCTTTCCGTTTTCTATCATGCTGGGTAATTCAGTTTTTGCTATGTCATGATAAAGTGTGGAAAAGTACAGGAGTGATAGAAGACTGCGTTCTGTGTTTAGTATCTGTGAGAAATGTTCGTTGAAATTCTTTCGATATCTTCCCAGCTGCAGGGACAATAAGCCAGAGATCAGATTTCCGCCGGATTCATTGTCATGCCTGTATCCAATATCGAGGAGGTTAAGAATCTCTTCTAATGTGCGTATAGCCTGGAGTGTGTGTTCCCATGCGTTCATTGTATGTGGATATGCGGCTTCAACCATTTTTAATTTGCTAATTTCAGGCAGAGTAATATCCAGAGCCTTTAACATATCTAAAGCGATCAGTGATGTGGCTGGTTTTAGGCTCTCCAGGATCTTGAAGAGTTCATCCCTAAGCCTTTCAATGGAGGGCTTGTCTAACAAGCTAACTGATTCTTTTAAGGCCAGCTTTGTATCAGCTTCCATCTTCAACTGATAACGGGCTGCCATTCGGATCGCTCTGTAAATACGAACTGGGTCGTCTGTGAAAGACTTGTTAGAACACATTCGCAGTTGTTTTCCAAGCAGATCTGTTAATCCGCCCAAGGGATCTATCAATTCAACAGGGGAGTGAATGTTCACTGCCATTGCGTTTATGGTGAAATCGCGCTTGCCCAAATCATCTTCAATATCATTTCCCCGAAAAACGGAGAAATCGAGGATGGTTCTTGATCCATTATCATCTGTCAGGATCACTCTGCCTGTCTGATGCTCATCGTCCATGTTGTAATATGAACCCTTCAGCTTGTTTGCAATCTTTCGTGCGATCTTGAGGGCATCGCCCTTTAATGCAAAATCAAGATCTTTGGATTCTCTATCTAATAAAGCATCGCGCACTGCACCGCCGACAAGATATATCTCCTTTACTCTTGGAAGGAGTTCTGATATCTCTTTTATGAGGGGTGAAAATGCGAGTTCTTTTTCCATAGGTATGAATGAGATTTCCGGGATTTCCTTATGCCGATTTCTTTGGGCTGATTGTAAGGCCTGTTTAGGTGAACCGCCCTGACCAACTATCTTGCCTCGCAGCTTAGCGATCCATTTTCCTGAAAAGCCGATTTCCTTATCAGTGCTCATTCCGGGGGAGTGTATTTTTCGAGATTGACGACACCGACGAAGGGTAAGTTACGGTGATATTCATCTAAATCGAGACCATAACCGAAAACGAATTTATCTTCAATATCAAAACCACGGTATTTTATTTGCACCTCAACTTCGCGTCTGGCTGCTTTATCTAACATTGTGCAAACCTGCAAGCTTTTTGGTTTCCTTGTCCTGAGCATCTCTAATATCTTGTTGATCGTGTGTCCACTGTCGATGATGTCTTCGACCAGGATCACATCTCTTTCGAAAATATCATCATTCAGGTCCAATTTGATCCTTACAGCACCTGAAGACTGTCTACCGCCAACACCATAGGATGAGATAGCCATGAAATCGATAGTGTGGGGGACGGTGATATTGCGCATCAGGTCAGTCAAGAACATGACTCCGCCGCGAAGGATACAGATCAGATGCAGGTCTTTCCCGGCATAATCTTTGCTGATCTTCGCACCCAATTCTTTTGTGCGTTGAATGATCTCTTCCTCACTGATGAGGACTTCATCAAGGAAGGAGTTGTAATCTTCAATATTGTTTAAATCCATAAACTAATCCCTTGGAACATCATGGTGTTTCCGGCAACGGGCTTCATACATTTCATCTGCGCCAACGATTACGATCGGGTCATTGTAGTGTGCTGGATTCCCATTTACCAGTCTTTGAGTTTTTGAAGCAAGGTTACCGCAGACCATGCAGATAGCATGCAGCTTATCAACTCTTTCTGCAACTGCGATCAATGTTGGCATAGGACCAAAGGGCTCACCTCTGAAATCTGTATCCAGGCCGCCAATAATAACTCTGATGCCATTGTCAGCTAGTTCCTGCACGATGGGAATGATATCTTCTGTCAGGAATTGAACTTCATCAACCGCCACCACTGTCGTGTCTGTGTCCAGCTTATCTTTAATCTCAGATACATCTGATATTGGTGTGGCATCGAATTCAGATCCTGAATGGGAAACCACTTTTACTACATCATACCTTTTATCGATCTCTGGTTTAAATACCTGAACCTTTTGTTTGGCTATGGCTGCTCTTCGTAATCTCCTGATCAATTCTTCTGATTTCCCGCAGAACATGGAACCAGTGATAACTTCGATTGAACCTGTACTATGTTTCATAGCCACCTCGCAAGCAGAATTTAGTAGTGTTACTCTTGGAGTAAGTTTACAAGATAACAGTCATATTATCAATATTGAGCAGCTTAAAATAAAATAATGTTAATAAAAAAACACCTGGAGAGCCAGGTGTTTTTGAATTTTATGATATTTCTATTCCTGATCTTCAGGAAGAGTATAACCAATTCGGCGCATAGCTTTCTTGATGTCAGCCAGGGATTTTCTTCCAAAGCCGTCAATTGCAAGAATTGCTTCATCGTCTTCCTTCAGTTTTTCAAGAACATCACCAGCAGTTTTGATTTCAGCTTTTGCGAGAATATCAACTACTCGTTTTGTAACATCAAACTCTGCTACTGGTCGGTCTGGTGAAATCTTTGCTTCATCTTTTGCTTTCTTGGCAGAGACATAATCTTCTCTAGCTTGTACACGCTTCATGAAGCGGTCAACTTGACCTTCAGTATCTACGATTCGCTGCTCACCAGTATAGAATGGGTGGCAGTTTGAACAAATATCCAGACGCAGTTCGGGTTTTGTTGAACCTGTTGTCCAGGTTGCCCCACACGCACAGGTGACCGTAGCTTCTGGGTAATATTTTGGATGAATTTTTGTTTTCATTTGTTTACCTTTCTAAATATAAACAGGCTTAATCACCTGCGGCTACTTCTACCCGGACACTTTTCTTTCCACCGCGAAGAGTTTCAAATACAACTTTTCCAGTTGCTACAGAGAATAGAGTATGGTCTTTGCCCATACCGACATTGCGGCCAGGGTAGATGCGTGTTCCACGTTGACGCAAAATGATATTTCCGGGGATTACAAATTCACCGGCATATTTTTTCACGCCAAGACGCTTAGATTCGCTATCTCGGCCATTACGGGTTGATCCACCACCAGTTTTGTGTGCCATAATTTACCTCTCTACTCTGCCTTACTTGCAGCAGGTTTTTTCTCTGCTTTTGTTTCAGCAGGTTTCTTTTTCGCAGCTTTAGTGATCTTATTGATCATCAAGCGCGTATATTTTTGTCGATGCCCGGATTTTACACGGTATCTTTGGCGAGATTTGTATTTGAATACAATTATCTTTGGGGCTTTGATCTGCTCGACAACTGTGACGTTAACTTTTACACCTTTGACCAGGGGAGTTCCTACTGCTGCTTTCTTTCCATCATGGTAAAGTAAAACTTCAGTTAGATTAAGCTTCTTCCCGGCTTCTACATGCAAGCGGTCAACTTCTATTGTTTTGCCTTCAACGGCTTTGTACTGTTTTCCGCCGCTTTCGACGATGGCATATTTCATATCTTCCTCCAAGCTTCACTTCACCACATCAATCGCGGGTGCAACTTTTCTTCTGGTCGCCACATTGCGGGGAAGTTGAAGGGTAATGGTTTACAAAATTTAACCCCAGCATAATATCTGGGGATTTCAGACAAGAAATTATACTGAAATGGTGCTGTTATGTCAATGTTGAAATGGAGCTGGTGATGATAAATTAATCATCATCTTCAGGTTTCTGCCTATTTGGATGGCACTGCATGCAATTTGAATAGTCCCCCTGATATTTGCCTTAATAGGATTAGTTCATTTCATTTCAAAAATCTCAAATGATAATGTATAATTGGCAGTTGAATTTTAAAATAATAAATTTATGCCATGACAGGCATTTTATAATCGGAGGATTTAATGACAAACAATTGGGTTTACTTATTTACAGATGTTGACAAGGCAGAAGAAGCTGTCGGCGGAGACTGGGAAAAGGTTCGTTCACTGTAAGGTGGGAAGGGTGCAAACCTGGCTGAAATGACCAGAATTAGTGTTCCTGTTCCTCCCGGATTCACTGTTACAACCGAGGCTTGCAATGCATATTTAGACGGTGGTAATAATTTCCCGGAGGGTATGTGGGAGCAGGAATTGGCAGCAATTGCGGGTGTTGAAGAACAAACAGGAAAGAAATTTGGTGACAAAGACAATCCGCTCTTAATTTCCTGCCGTTCGGGTGCAAAATTCTCGATGCCCGGAATGATGGACACAGTTCTCAACATTGGTTTAAATGACGAAACAGCTCTCACAATGATCGAAGCGACTGGCGATGAATGCTTTGTTTACGATGCATTCCGCAGATTGGTACACATGTTTGGTTCAGTTGTTTTAAACATTGATGATGAGGAATTCGAAGAGCCACTTGACAGCTTCAAAGAAGAAAAAGGTTATAAGCTGGACACCGAAATGAAAGCTGAAGATTGGAAGAAACTGACCGAAGTTTACAAGAATGTTATCAAGACAAATGTTGGCTTTGAATTTCCTCAGAATCCCTATGACCAGCTGAAATTGGCAACTGAAGCAGTCTTTCGTTCATGGAACGGTAAACGTGCTATTGATTATCGCAACGCAGCAAATATCTCCCATGATCTAGGTACTGCTGTAAATATCCAAACCATGGTGTTTGGAAATATGGACAACTCCGGAACAGGCGTTGCCTTCACAAGAAATCCCTCAACAGGTGACAAAGGTGTTTGGGGTGAATACTTGATGAATGCTCAAGGTGAGGATGTTGTAGCTGGAGTAAGAAATGCTGAAGATGTAAATAAAATGGTAGAAAATTTCCCGGAAGCATATCAGGATTTCCAGGATGTCTGTTTAAAACTGGAAAATCATTTCAAAGAAATGCAGGATGTTGAATTCACTGTTGAAAATGGCAAGCTATATATGCTCCAGACACGTGATGGAAAACGAACTGCTAAAGCAGCAGTTACAATTGCAGTGGATTTTGTTGATGAGGATCTGATTACAAAAGAAGAAGCGGTTAAGAGAATTCACCCTGATCAGGTTGATACTCTTCTTCATCCCCAATTCATTGATGATGTGAAAAAAGCCGCTGAACAAGGAGGACGCTATGTTGCCTCAGGTGTAAATGCATCCCCAGGTGCTTCTGTTGGACAGGTATTCTTTGATGCTGACACAGCAGAAAAGAAATCAAACGAAGATGGTCTGGATGTGATCATGGTTCGCCCATTCACAAAACCAGATGATGTTCACGGCATGTTGGCTTCAAAAGGCATTCTGACCAGTGAAGGCGGAGCAACATCTCATGCAGCTGTTGTCGCTCGCCAGTTTGGTATCCCCTGTGTTGTCGGTGCATCAGAAGTCCGCATTGACATGAAGGCCAAGCAGTTTTCTGTTGGTGAAATAGTTGTTAGAGAAGGCGACTGGATCTCTGTTGATGGAACTACAGGAGAGGTTTTCCTGGGTAGGATCGGAACAATTGCTCCATCACTTGATGAGCAGGTTGAATTATTAACATTGCTGACATGGGCAGATGAAATAGCTGAAATCGAAGGCACTAGGCAAACAAAAGAAGGTTGGCCGACAAAAGGTCTGCAGGTTTGGGCAAATGCAGATTATCCCGATGATGCAAAACGAGCTCGAAGTTACGGAGCACAAGGTATCGGTCTCTGCCGAACTGAGCATATGTTCTTTGAAACAGAACGGCTTCCTATTGTCCAGCAGATGATCCTTGCCAAGACCAGTGAAGAGCGTACAGCTGCCTTGGATAAATTGCTGCCATACCAAAGAACAGATTTTGATGGTCTTTTTGAAGCCATGACAGGGCTTCCAGTTATCATCCGCTTGATCGATCCGCCGCTCCATGAGTTCATGCCAGATGAGCAGGAACTATTGGAAGAGGTGATCGCAAACAGGATCAACAAAGTGGAAGATGCAGAAAAAGAGGAATTGCTTAAATCCATTGAATCAATGCATGAAAGCAACCCAATGATGGGAATGCGCGGCGTAAGATTGAGTGTGATGATGCCAGAGATAGTAGGCATGCAGGTACGAGCAATCTTTGAAGCAGCAGCAGATGTAAAACTGCGCGGCTTTGAACCAAAACCAGAGGTAATGATCCCATTGACCGGACATGTAAATGAGTTGAAAGTGATCCAGCCCGTTTTGGAAAGAATTGCCAAGCAGGTAATGGAAGAAAAGGGTGTCAGCTTTGAATATAAATTCGGGACAATGATCGAGATCCCAAGAGCTGGTTTGACAGCTAATGAAATAGCTACTGAAGCAGAATTCTTCTCCTTCGGTACAAACGACTTGACCCAGTTTACTTTCGGATACAGCCGAGATGATGCTGAAAGAAACTTCCTTGTGAAATACATTGAAGATGGCATCCTGGAAGTAAATCCCTTCCAGACAATTGACCGCCCAGGTGTTGGCCAATTGATGAAGATCGCTGTTGAAAAAGGTCGAGAAACAAGAAATGACCTGGAATGTGGAATCTGTGGAGAGCATGGTGGTGATCCAATGTCAATTGACTGGTGCCATCAGATCGGGCTGAATTATGTCAGCTGTTCACCATATCGGGTTCCGATTGCGCGCCTGGCTGCAGCTCACGCAGCGATAGCGCAT
>JAUWSD010000106.1 GCA_030610225.1 Chloroflexota bacterium | reverse complement strand
ATTTTGAGCCGGGCATGATCTGACACTGGCTGACAAGGATGGCATGCAGATCGTTCAACATCTGCTCGTCCCCCGCAACCCATGCAGGAATTTCTACTCGCACCAGATAGGACGCATCTTCTTTTAAGCTGACATTCAGGTAGAAGAAATGCAGAGCAAGATCTTCCTCATATTTCGATGCAGTTTTTGACTGGATCCCAAAAACAGCCGATCTGGCGCCTGGGTCAAGGAAGGGGCTCCACAGATCGGTATCCCGCACACCGAGCAGGAAACGCTCTTTTCCTGCCTCTCCAAGCTTATTCTCATCAAGTGCAGAAAGTTCCAGCAGCCGAACGACTAGGTCTGAGCGTGGGCGGTCGACATATCCAGCGGTGATCGCTCCGAGTTTATAGAGTTTTGATAATGAAATCAAATACCTTTCGAAATGTTGGGATACTAGCTCTTCACGCCCCCACAGTTCTATCGGCCCGTCTGCCACTGTGATCACCTTCTGTCCGATCTCTTCTGCAATCTCTGCCAGGAATTCGCGCTCACGGGTGTCGCGCATTAATGCGATCATACCCTGGGTGAGCATCCCTGATGGAGTGTAAAGGGTCTCATCGTAATAGAGCTCACTCTGCACGAAAGTTTTGGGAGCTTGAGTATCTTCGAGCTTCATTATGAAAGCTCCAACATTCACCAGGCAATAATCCAGTTCAAGATGTGAATCCGGATTGATCTGCGAGCCATCTGCACCGACAACGATCATCTCTTTGGGGATTTGGGGCAGTGGAAAAATCTGGCTGAAGGCTTCTTCGGTAGGTATCGCGCAGCGGAAATTGTTATTCAGGTTTACAACCCTGGATAATTTCTCGCGCAGGAAATCCTGATTCATCGCATTTTGGGTTAAGAGCTTGCGAGCTGTATCACGCAGCTTGCTGATCTCTTTTTGCCTCTCAGGTGCTTTGGAACCAAGCTCAATGATCTGCTCGCGAATCTGCTGGAAATCAAGTGACATGTGTATTTCCTTCCATAATAAGAAAATTATACCAGAACGTTTGTTTTGAGGATTTGAGTAAATATTGCAGGAACCTTGTTAGAATAAATAGCGTTATAGATATGAAAAATGATAAACTTAATTAAAAAAGGAAGAGGTAATCTCAAATGAAAAAGAATTTAATTTTTATTTTATTGATATTGGTTGTCGCTGTGTCAGCATGCGCACCAGTAGCAACTGTTGCCAGCCAACCAGAAATGCGTAAAGTCTCTGTGAACGGAACCGGGAAAGTGTATCTGACCCCCGATATGGCAACAGTCAGGATCGGTGTTCAGACCAGGGGTGACTCAGCTGATAAAGCAGTCGGCGACAACAGTGAGATCGTCCAGGCAGTACGCGATGCCTTGTCAAAATTCGAGATCGCAGATGAAGATATCCAGACCTCGAATTTCAGCGTTTACCCGCGAACTAACTATGACGATAAAGGTGAGATCACTTCGATCTCATATGTTGTCAATAACCAGGTAAGTGTGATCGTCCGTGATCTTGACAACTTGGGAGCAGTACTGAATGAAGTTGTTGAAGCTGGAGCAAATAACCTGCATGGTATCGATTTTGATGTAAGTGATCGCGAAGAAGCACTCAACCAGGCCATGATATTGGCTGTCGAGAATGCACAGGCCAGGGCAGAAACTCTGGTTGAAGCGGCTGGTGCTTCACTTGGTGAAGCTCTGACCATCAGTACTCAATCTCGCAGCGGTGGGATTGTTTATAGCCAAAATGTCGCCGCTGATGCGATGGGGGGGGGAATGGATGTACCCGTGTCAGCAGGTCAGCTGGAAGTGGTCGTTGAAGTTTTGATGGAATTTGAAATGAAATAAGTGAGTGAAAAAAAGCCGGGAATATTCCCGGCTTTTTTTATTTAAGCAGCACTGGTTTGTTAATCAATATATGTGTTTACAAAGTTGGCAATCATTTTGACAGATCTAATTGCATTTTTAGCAAAGGGGAAGATCATGAAGACATGGGGATGGTCCGGCCAGAGGATCAGCTCAGTTTCGATACCAGCTTCTTCCGACCTTTTTGCCGCTAAGACACTGTCATCCCTCAGTATCTCGGTTGTACCAGCCTGGAAATGTAGAGGTGGCAGACCGGTAAAATCAGAGTCGAGGATATTGAAGATCGGATGAGAGAAATCCCGGCTTGGCATCAAAGCGTTCTGGAATTTCACAATTACCGGGGTAGGGAGAATGACATCATTGTCAACATTTTCAATTCTGGAATCAGATTCATCAGTATTAATATCAGAAGTTAATCTCAGGGCCGGGGAGAGCAGGAATGAGCACTTGGGCATTGGTAGATCATTTGCTTTTATCTCCATCAAGAGAGCCATGGTCAAGCTTCCTCCTGCAGAATCACCGCCGATCACTATCTTATCCGGGTCATAGCCCTCATCCAGCAGCCATTTGTAGGCTGTCATGCAGTCATCCAGAGGTTCCGGGAAAATGTATTCAGGCGAAAGCCGGTAGTCGGGCATCAAACCCGTGAAACCGATGCGGTTACAAATACGCGCCAGCATCTGTCCGTGCAGGCTGGGTGTCTTCAGGCAGAAAGCGCCGCCGTGCAAATAGAGCAGGACATGATCCTCACGGGATTTTTTAACCTTGATCCACTGCAAAGGGACATCATTGATTTCGGTATCTTCTCTCTCCATGCGGTGAAATCTATCAAGAATAGAAAATTTACTATCCTGTTCAATGAAATGGCTTCTCATCACAAGCAAGTCATCATACTCTGAAAATTGCTCAAGCACTTTTTTGCGTAATATTCGATTTAGTATTGGATTTGGAAGCATGCTCACTCCATTGATTTATTCTGTAACTTAATTATAAGCGATATTATCATTGGGATTTCCAAGGTACTTTTCACTGAATCTGGGCGGAGATGATTGCACAATTGAAATAATATTCAATGTAATGGGCAAATATTAATAAATTTAATAACTACTTGAAATAATTGAAACTTATAGTTAAAATAACCGTATATATTTAGCGTAGATGTTCAAAATATCTGCAACAAATATATTTTCTATTTGGAAATCTGAATTCAGATATATCTAAAGAATAGAAATTGAGGAGAAGTAGATGGAATCAATAAAAAAACCACCACTATTCACTAATGTCCTGAAGTGGTTCATGGCAGCCATGATCCTGGCTAATATTGCATCTTCAATGTACGGCATGCTTCTGCCGATCTATATTACCCAACTTGGGGCTTCAATTAAGCAGGTTGGGATCGTCTTCACTATTTCAGCAGGAGCGTCTTTATTCCTGCAGGTGATAGGTGGGTGGGTATCAGACCAAATTGGGCGTTTGAAAGCGATCGCGATCGGCAGCATTGGTGGTGTGATCGGTTTCTTTTTCATTGCCCTTGCACCATCATGGCAGTGGTTGATGGTTGCTCTGATAGTATCCCAGTTTCCAAGAGCTTTGGTAGGTCCAAGTTTTGGGGCTTTTATCGCAGAAAACTCAACAGAAGAAACACGTGGTCAAGTATATGGGATTTCTGAAACTCTTTTTCAGATCACTGGAGTAGTAGGCCCTCCGCTGGGTGGATACCTGATGGGATTCTATGACTTCAAAACAATGATGCTTACAGCAGCCATTTTATATACAGCTGCGGCTGGTTTAAGGATTTGGATGGCGACTACTCAAAAGAATAAAGAGAGCACCTCCGAATCACCAAACGATCTAAGTGCGATCTCATTCAAGAAAAGCCTTGGAACAATGTTCAAGATGATGTTTGCTGGTGGTGTAGTAACCTGGATATTTGTTACCGATGGCGTGCGGGATATTGCTTTCAGATTATCAGGCGAATTGCAGCCACTGTATCTTGAACAGATTGGTGGGATCGGTGTAGAACAGATCGGTATCCTTGGCGCGATCTTCTCGATCGCGATGATGTTCACACCGATAATTTCTGGCAAGCTGTCAGATAAATACGGAGAACGAGTTCCGATCAGCTCGGGTTTTTTCCTGATTACCGTTGCATTCGCGATATTTTTGAATGCTTACACATTCATAGGCTTTGCACTGACCTGGATCGTTTTTGGGGTAGCAGTTGGGTTATTGAGCCCGGCATACCAGTCCTATATTTCAAAGGTGGTTCCAAAAAAGATGCTCGGTATTTTCTCAGGTGTATTCTATGGAAGTATTGGGCTGATCTCAATGCCAGCGCCATACATTGGGGCATTGCTGTGGGAAAATTACCAACCACGCACCCCATTCTTAGTTACCGCAATAGTTGTAACCCTGGCAGTCATACCGACCTGGTTCATCTTTAAACCGATAAAAGGCAAAGTTGATCTTGGAATTGAAATTGAGAATGATGAAGAAGCAGGAGAATAAAATAAAAAAGGCTGTCAATTTGACAGCCTTTTTTTGTTTAATATTCAGGTGTCATCCTTCGCAAACTACATCTGGATCGAATATTTGCTTGATCCAGCAGAAGAAGCCTTTGAGCGGTGTCAGGAGATTGCATTCAACCCAACCAGTGAGTGATTCCCGGCATTGGTCAGAGATGCCATATTCCCCATTTAACTCGCCCTCTTCAGGGGTTGGCGTCTCTTCAGGTGTTTGTGTGACTGAAGGTCCCTGGATCATATCTGGTGGAGCTTCTGTATCAACCACAAAGAATTCATAACCTCCAATGGTTTGGAAGCCGCTGCCATCGATCACATAGATCGTGAGTAAATAATTTCCAGCGCCAAAACCCTCCGTGAATTCGCCATTGAATGTCCATGAATCGCCAGCCAGGATCGTAACCGGGTCAGGGTGGGCGAGGAGGAGCTGCGTATTTCCATCCTTTGTGCCATATACACCAAGTTCATCATAGGTGTGGTCCTGATCAGTATTGTTTTCAAGCAGGAAACTTGCTCCGACGAAATCACCAATATAGGGCGGCCAATGATCACCACCAACAACATTTAGATAGAGAATGTCTGGTTCAAGAACAACAGGTTCCTCTTCAACAGTCTCTGTGACTGTGAATTCAACATAACTGCCAAGAGTATGCCATCCTGCAGCATCCTGGTAAGAGATCACGAATTGGTAATCTCCGGACACTAGGGTTTCAAGGAATGTTTTATCAAAAGCCCAGAAAGCACCCGGCTCTATTGAAACTGGTTCAGAGTGATATAGTGACCAGTCACCTTCAGTCGCTCTGGTTCCAAATACTCCAAGAT
>JAUWSD010000123.1 GCA_030610225.1 Chloroflexota bacterium | reverse complement strand
TTTCAAATATCTGATTTTCCCATTATAAAGGATTCTAGACTTACAACCAAATATAAATTATCAATATCAAACAATCTTGCTATGTTAACTGTAGTAGGATTTCAATCAGTAACAGGGGAATTAAACAAAAAACTATCCAAAGATAGTCTTTTTTACCGATTTTACGGGAAGAATTTGTGATCCGCACAGGAATCGAACCTGTAACCTACTGATTAAGAGTCAGTTGCTCTGCCAATTGAGCTAGCGGACCGCGGTTGATATTATACCAAAAAACATGCCATATAAAAACATCCTGCCAAATCAAACTAGCAGGATGTTTTGCTAACTCATTTACGAATTATTCTCTCTTCCTCCGCGTAACGCTCAACATCATCGCCCCAATTGTTCCAATCACTAATCCGGAAATTGAAGCAGCATAAGACAGGAAGTTGAGAAAATAGTTACTGGTAATGATCTGCACGACCATCAACAAGGGCAATATTGCTCCAATCAGGAGCAATACGACCCCAAACATTACCATATGCTTCGGAGAAAATCGTGTCATTTGTGCAGCCAACACTAAGTGAAGTGGTTTGCTTCGGGCTCAAATTCAACCGGTTCTTCCACGTCACATAAACCTTTGATCATCTTTGGGCATCTAGGATGGTAGCGGCAGCCCTGGGGTGGGTTCACAAGGCTTGGCGGCTCTCCTGGAGGTATCTCTTTGAATATTCTGGCATTCTCCGCATCAGGCTCAGAAGTTGCAGTAAGCAGCGCTTCAGTATAAGGATGCAAAGGATTCCTCAATAGATCTTCAACATATGCTTTCTCGACCACCTTACCGGCATACATTACAAATATTCTCTCAGAGAAATATCGTACTGTTGAAAGGTCATGTGTAATATAGATCACAGCCAGGTCGTGGGTTTCCTGCAAGCCTTCAAGCAATTTCAAGATTTCAACACGAACTGAGGCGTCTAACATCGACACAGGTTCATCAGCCACGATCAACTTTGGTTCCAGGATCATTGCACGCGCGATAACAACACGCTGCTGCTGCCCACCGCTAAGCATGTGAGGGAACTTGTCAATATAATCTGTATAAGGGCTGAGTTTCACCTCTTTCATTACACGTTTAATTCTCTCTAATCTTTCTTCCTGGTCTTTTACACCATTGATGATCAGCGGCTCTTCCAGTATCTTCTGAACTGCCATAAATGGAGGTAATGCACCATAAGGGTCCTGCTGAACAAAACCAACGTTAGCGCGGTAATCCAGGATATTATTACCAGTCACCTCGCTTAATCTATAATTGTTAAAGACAACGTCGCCTTTAATTGGTCTATTCAAGCCAAGGATGGTTTTCATCAAACTTGTTTTGCCGCAACCGCTCTCACCTACAACAGCGATAGCCTGTTTGTTATCAAGATCAAAACTGACACCATCGACAGCCCGAACATAACCAGCATGTCCGAAACCAAATTTGCGCAGCTCAAACCAAACATGCAGATCCTGAACTGATAAAAGAGGAGCTTTTCCTGCTGAAACTTCTTCTTTTTCGATTACATTAGTATTTTCCGCCATGATAACTCCTATTTATCCTCGTATAGCCAGCATGAAACCTGGCGATCACCAATATTGAATACTGGCGGGGTTTGATCACATTTCCCATGTCTCTCTGTACATCGAGGCGCAAATCTGCAACCTGGTTTCAAGTTCATTAAGCTTGGTGGTTGCCCGGTAATGAATTCCAGTTCCTGTTTACCTCTCAATCTTGGTACACTGGCCATCAGTTTCTTTGAATATGGGTGAAGTGGCTCAGTAAAGAAGTCATCTGCGCTGGCAACTTCAATGATCTGGCCAGCGTACATTACGGCTACCTTGTCTGCAAGCTCACTGGATGTTGCAATATCGTGAGTGATCAAAATGAAGCTAACTTCAAACTCTTTTTTAATTCTTTTCAAAAGGTTAAATATATTCGCTTGAGTAAGAACGTCTAGTGCAGATGTTGGCTCGTCCAATACGACCAGGTCCGGCACTGTTACCAACGACATGGCGATAGCCACACGCTGCCGCATACCTCCGCTGAGCTCAAATGCATATCTTTTCAGGAAATCTGTTGAAACGCCAACTCGGTCAAACATATCACTTGCCTGAGCCATGGCTTCTTCCTTCTTGATCCCTGCATGAACCAGCATAGGTTCTGCCACCTGATCGCCAACTCTCAAAACAGGATTCAAAGCATTCATCGCAGCCTGAGGAACCATTGACATTTTTATCCAACGAATTCTTTTGCGAAATTCCTCGTCTGTCATCTGCATCAGTTCGACATCATTCAGGTATACCTTGCCTTCATAACGGGATACATTCCTCGGAAGTAAGCGCAGGATTGCGCGAGCAAAAGAGCTTTTACCGCATCCGGATTCACCGAGGATAACGATCGCTTCATTGCGATTCAACTCAAAATTAATTCCGTCCACTGCCTGAACATCCCCTTGGGAGGTTTTAAAGTACAGCTTCAGGTCTTCAACGCGTAATAAACTGTTATTGTTGGTCATTTGTTTACAAACCTCTCAATCTGGGATTGAAGATCCGGTCCAGGGAGAAACCAAGCATGGCAAACCCGAGGCCGGTAAACATTAGGAATAAGGCGGGTTCAAGGATCCAGTAATAATAACCTTTATAAATCGCACCGTCTTGATAAGCATTGTTGATGATCTTGCCCCAGGTGGGGATGCGGGGGTCACCAATACCTATAACCGCCAGGGAAGCTTCCAGGAAGACGTATGTGGGAATGCCCAGCACGAAGCCTGGGATTAGGAGCGGGATGATGCGGGGGATCAAATAACGGAAGATGATCCTTGAGTTACTGGCTCCGTAAGCCTTAGCTGCTTCAATGTAGGTCGATTCCCTGATCTGGAGGAATATGGCGCGGTATCCTTTGATCCCTCCTCCAAAAATACTCAAGAGAATGGTGACTCCAAGGATCACCCACAGGCTCTTTGAGTAGAAGGTGCCGACCATGATAAGAATTGATAGGAAGGGCAGCACCATGTTCACTTCAGTTATCCTCTGTATGATGCCGTCAACAATACCTCCGTACCAGGCTCCTGTCGCTGAAATAATCACCGTGAGCATGCTGACACCCACCGCGGCCGACAAGCCAAAAGCGAGTGCGATAGGAGCACCCCACATAATCGGAACGGTCAGGTCGCGGCGGTAATTATCCGTTCCAAAGGTCCCGAAAACTGTACCGTAAACGATCAACTCTGCGCTGTCAATCGAGGAATTATCCTCAAAAGCAATACCCCTGATAGTGATCGTGTGTTCACCTTTTAGCGGGACAGGATTCTCTGGGTCAGATTCAGGATCCATAAAGAGAGCGATATTAGGACTGAAACCACCCAGCTTGCGCTTTAAGTTCTCATCCTGCCCTATCCGGATTGATTCTGTATTACTGATCCCCATGCTGCCAATCCTGACCTCTTTGCCATCAGGCTTGATCCAGAGAATATCAACAAAGGGGTTCTTCTCTTCAAAAGTTGATGTGAAGAAGATCGATACTTCGCTGGGGAACACATCCGCATCATAATAGAATGTGTAGGTTAATAAGATGTCCTGATACCCACTTGAAGTTAATTTTTCAACAACATCAATGGTCGCTCCTTCTGCAAGCTCCTCGGCGTCCAAGCTGAAACCCACTTTCATCGTTTCGAGTTCTTTTTCAGCTGAAAAGAAATCCGACCAGGCAGGTTTTGCGTAGCGGGGTGAGTCATACCAGACCCCTTCACCACCGCGCCATAGATTACGAGCTTCTGACAGCGGCAGGGTGACCATGGTATAGAAAGCCATGATAAAGATCCCCAGGATCATCAAAACACCAATGATGGCAGATGGGTATTTCATGATCTCTTGAAAGTTTTTCTTTAACGAATCCATTAATTTCCTCCAATCTTTACTCGGGGATCAACTGCCGCATAAATGAAATCCAGAAGGAATACAGTCAATGCAAGCAGGTAAGCATAAATAATCGTGATACCTACGATCACTGGTGTGTCGTAGAGACCGATGGCCGTATATGTAGCTCTACCCACCCCCGGCCAGGAGAACACAGTCTCATGAATGATCGTACCGGTCCAGGTTCCGATCAACATCAGGCTGAATGAAGTAACAATATTAGGCAGTGTAGGGCGGAGGATATAGCGGCGTTCAATTTCCCGGGCTGAAAGTCCCTTTGCTTTGGCCATTTCAACATAGTCTTCGCTGGAATAGATCAGGAAGAAAGTCCTCCAGTTGTAGATGCTGATGAAGATCGAGCTGATCACCAGGGACATGACGGGCAGGATCAGGTGTTTACCCACACTTAGGACATATTCCCAGGTCGTCTCCGGCGGATGAGGATCTATCATCCCTCCAAATGGGAGCAATTTCCATACCGCCGCGAAAAGAAGGATGAGGAATAACCCGTAGAACCAGGCTGGCGCTGTGTTCATTGGCGAGAGAGCGACGATCAGTTTATCCCAAAAACTGCCGTATTTCCGGGAAAGTGCAAGGGCGAAGAATAGACTTCCGAAAAAGAGAATAAAGTTCGCGGTTCCCATCAATAGCAGGGTCGGTGGTAGTCGTTCAAGGATGATATCCCTTAC
>JAUWSD010000038.1 GCA_030610225.1 Chloroflexota bacterium | reverse complement strand
CATCTCCCTGAGAGACGATAGTCTTATTCGCATCACCCTTGGACTTGAAATTATGATCTACACCAATCAGGATTGCTTTCTCAAAACCCATATAGAAAGCCAGCTGCATAGCAACATTCGTGACGGTCGCCCCTTCCCAAATCCTCTTCCGCACATCCGGCTGAAATTGCGGCCCTGTGTAGGTTGTGTGCAGGAACGCCATTTCATCTGTCATCTTGATATAAGGGCGGGAGTGCCATGCTAGGAATTTCGGCATTTTAAGTTGAGATATATCATCTGCGCACTGCTCTATAACCAAATCATTGATCGAGACAAAATATGAGGTCTCAAATCCCCATTCTGGAAATGCCAGATATATACGATTCATCCCAAAAGTAAATTCATTCTTCAGCTTGTAAACATCCGTCTTCTTCAGACTGGGGCCATTACCAATTATGAAACAGCGCTCACCTTTATGGATGTCCTTATATTTATTCAGGAACTTGATGCTTTTTCTACGCTGCGGATGCAGATATGCGGCAGGCCATTGTTTGCTATGGATCGCTGAAAAATACAGGCTGCGGCCAGCCTGCCAAACTGATGTGGGGATCTTTTCCTTCAAACTATCTCTCATATTATTCCGTACTGAGCCTGATGGTTGCTCCACCATCCACGATCATCGACTGCCCGGTCATAAAACTGGACAGTGAGTTATTCGCAAGGAAATGTATCGCGTGGGCGATCTCTTCCGGTGTTCCAACCCTGCCGATAACCGTCTTATTGGCCAGCTCTGCCTTCTTATCTTCCAGCGAGCCATCCGAGACATGACCGCGTGACAGCCCTGCATCCAGCATGGGAGTGTCGACTGCCCCAGGCAGCACAGTATTGACGCGCACTTTATCGGGGGCAAATTCTATCGCCATCGCACGGGTCAGTGCCAGCATGGCTCCCTTGCTTGCGGCGTAGCTGGCAATATCAGCGGAGGTTGCAACTGCATGCACTGAAGCGATGTTCACTATTGAACCATGAACTTTTTTAAGGAGAGGATAGGCTTCTTTCACACTGACAAACACAGCCCGAAGATTTACATCCATCAAGCTATCCCATTCTTCAATGCTGGTTTCCAGGAGCGGTTTTGCGATCTGGATGGCGGCATTGTTTACCAGCGTGTCCAATCGCCCATATTTATCTGCAACCTGCTTAAACAAATCCTTCACTTGGGCGGGGTCTCCAATATCAACCTGATAGAATTCAACTCCTTCAGGAAGCTCAAAGCCCAGTTTGCTGCGGCTTACTGCTGCAACGCGCCAATTCTTCTCTGCAAAATACCCTACCACTGCCAAACCGATACCACCATTCGCACCGGTTATTAATGCTACTCTTTCTCTTTTACTCATCTCTCAATCCTTCGTGTGCTATCCCAAGCCCGATCAATAGATTCCTGATCGTATTCCAATGTACATTCTCCCAGGCAGCAGGGCTTGAATTCGAATTATGGGGTGCCAGCAAAACATTATCCATCTGCTTCAGGGGGCTGTTTTCTGGAAGCGGCTCATGTTCAAATACATCCATGCCCACACCAGCTATTTGCCCATTCTGAAGCGCATGTATCAGAGCGGTTTCATCCACGATCGGTCCACGTGCTGTATTAATCAGGACCGCACTTGCTTTCATTTTCGCGATGTTTTCTGCATTCATAATATGCTTGCTGGTTGGGTTCAAATCGCAGTTTAAACTGACCACATCTGCTTTTCCTAATAACTCATCCAGCCCAACCATCTCAACACCGGTTTCTGCGATGAAATTAGGATCGATCTCTATTATGTCATTTCCAAGCAGTTTCATCCCGAACGGTTTTGCGCGTCTGAGTACTGCCTTTCCAATATCCCCAACTCCTACTACACCCAAAACAGTTTCATTCAGCGCTTTCCCGGATATCTTATTCCACTCACCAGCTTTCATGGTCTTGTCCATCGCGGGGATGTTTCGCAGGAACGAGAGCATATAACCCATAACGCTGTCTGCAACCGGATGAGTGAAGGCTCTGGGAGTGTTGCCAACCATCACGCCCTGCTGATTT
Source organism: Chloroflexota bacterium (assembly GCA_030610225.1). Classification (GTDB taxonomy): domain Bacteria; phylum Chloroflexota; class Anaerolineae; order Anaerolineales; family UBA11579; genus JABJGH01. Next base: position 6,659 of record JAUWSD010000038.1, on the reverse strand, counting down.
GCGTATTTTTTATCTATTGAATCGATCCCGGTGCCCCACTTGGAGATCACTTTCAAACGGGGGAGGCAGGCATCGATCACTCGCTGAGTATATCGATCGTCCCCGCATATGGTCCCATCAAATTTTCCGGCATAAGCAAGCAAATCCTCTTCTTCCATGCGCTCATTTACATCAGGGATGATAAGCTCTAATCCATAGCGGTCAAAGACTGGCTTGAATCTATCCACAAAGGGGATCATATAGGGTGCTGTCATCAGAATCTTTATGGTCATAATCCTAATTTTCCTTTAGTTGAAGGTCTTTCAAAAAACCAGCGATAAGAAAATCCAGTTCGTCGTCAATATCCCATGCTTCTGAAGCATTGATCTCAAACATCAGCGGTGAATCTCCCAGGCGGTGACCTTTCTGATGCAATGTCTCTTTATTAAAAATATAAATACAGGAATTCTCTTCGAATATCGGGGAGAGATCCTGGGTCCTGAGCAGTTCCTGGGGGTTATGGTTCACAGCTATCCCCATCTGGTCATACAGTCTGGTCTGAAGGCGGGTAACACCGAACAACGAATCGTATTCGCCGATGTTATTCAGAAAAGTATGGATCGCCTTCGAAACTGTTGAAGATTTCAAGAGTGGATTTGTACTGTGGGTCTGCAGATAGATATCTGCTTCAACCTTGTCAGTGTCATAGATCAGGATCTCATTCATAGGGGTCATGCCCAAGCGAAGTTCTTCCGGTCTGTCTATCACGATCACTGTCGGATAATTCATACTCAGCCCTTCTTTAATTATTGGGCTGTCTGTATTCACAACCACCTCAGAAATCTCCGGGCAGGCCAAAAGAGTTTCGATGATATGTGCGTAAAGAGGTTTCCCTGCCAGTTCACGGTAATTCTTGCCCGGCACCCGTTCTGATGAATGTCTCATCGGCACTAAAGCTGCGATTTTTGGTAAATTTTCAGTCATTATTCTTGATCGCCTTCTTCGTAATTTATCGGTGCCACTTCTCTTGAAGCAGCTTTCTTCTCGGAGAGAAATTCAGGTGGATAATAAAAACCCTGGTGCAGGTCGCTGTCCACTACTCCGCTGTAATTATATCCTCTGTATGTTCCCCAATACTGCACCACTCTAAACCCGATAATATTAAATATTTCTTTCCAGAACACATTATCCTTGAGGGCATTTCTCAGGTCGGAGAATGTTTTAGTGGTTGATAAACGGAAAAAATTCCATAAGCTGAACTTGCTTTTTGGCAGGATCTGCTTCATCGCGATTGCTTCTCTCAGATACCTGTTATGCACCTGGCTCAGGGTCTCTGAATGCTTATGTATCGCCTCTGCTTCAGGTACATATGCTGCAAAATACCCTTGAGCTACTGCCCAACTGCTCCACTCCAGGTCTTCCAGTCCGGTAAGCCGCTCACTGTAATTATGTTCTTTCCACAACTCGCGCCTGATGGCAGCATTTGCGTTATGAGTATATGGGTTCACCTGCCTGGGCTGGGGTTCGTCCGGAAAATAATTCTTGAACCACTGATGCTCCGAATAATGGTTTTCTTCTCCCCCGCGCTGCTTTCCATAGCTGACTGCTATTTTAGAATCCTCAAAGGGCTTGGTAAGCTGCTCTAGCCAGTCTGGATATACCGGATAGCAATGTGCGCTGATATTTATTATGAATTCACCTTTGGCAGCTTCAACACCCCGATTAAGCGAGCGGCCGAATGTGAACTCTTCTTTCTTTATCTTCACGATCTTGACCCCATACTTCTCTGCAATTTTGACAGTCGCGTCCGTTGATCCGGAATCAACCAGGATCACCTCGCGCTCTTTAAGCGTCTGCTGTTTGATCCCTTCCAACAGTTGACCGATATGTTTTTCTTCGTTATAAGCTCTAACTACGATTGAACATTTAACTGCCAAATAAAACTCCTTGTCATTCAGTTGTCCAGTAAAAATTCCGGTTCAGTCATTATGCTTTCATAGATCGTTTTTAATGTTGGCGATGACTCAACTGAAAGCTGATCCAATGAGAATTTCTTTAAATATACATATCCTCTGAGTTTATGGGGGCTTAGGAATTCTCCAAAAGGAAGTGATGTTTTATAGAGCTGGAAGTACAGGAATCTGCGCGCGTTTCTGACAAATTCATCTGGTAATTCTATTTCTTCTGCTTCCAGAAAATCAGTTAACATCTTTTTGTAATTCCTGGCACTCTGTGGGAAGTAAACCGTGGGGTATGCTGTAAATCTTGCCTTTCCTGCGCTCAACACCGGCTTCCCCATCAACACAGATTCCAACCCGATCGACGAATTATAGATCATCACAAACTTTGCTCGCTGCACCAATGCGTAAGAGCTAATATATTCGCTGGAAGGAATAAAAATAGTGTTGGGCAGTTTATCAAAGCCTGTTTTCTCAACCCACTGACCCACGCTTTCCTGCGCTGCTTTTCCTGGGCGGTCCTCGTCCGGGTGAGCGCGTAAAACGAACAATGTTCCAGGATTATCCTTAACCTCATCATAAACCAGGTCCAACCACTCAAACATCTGCTCAAAGGCAACATTCGCATGATGTTGGCTTGTATCAAAGATTACATTTGTAAAGATCGGGACCATCTGCTTATATTGGTCCAGTTTACTCAGAAACTCCTGGTCCAGCTCCTGCAGCTCTGGCCAGAATTTAATTCCAGCCATAGAAAACTGCCCCACAAACCTCTGATCAAGATACTTGTCCAGGCGTTCATTCTGTTCATTGTTCAACTCAAAATCTTCTGGTATCTCGATCGGATAGGCAGTTGCTTCACCAGCTGTAAAAAAGCCCGTCAATGGCATCACGCCCACTTCATGAGTGACAACTGGGATCCCGCGCTTCTTTGCCACATATTTCGCAGCCGCTTCCGGAAATGTTTGCCCATTAAATACGATCACCATTCTGGGATCGATCTCATCCAGGTAAGCGGAGAATTTCTTAGCGACATTCCATGCTGATTTGATGAACTCGCGGAATAAGTAGCGGGTTGAGCGATCATCCAAAAGATGATGTCTGCGCAAAGTCCACCTCAATGCTGGAAGAGCTATTTGCCCAAGAGGGGCACCCTCCCAGAAAAAGTTCTCCATTTTGGCGGTGGATAACCCAGCCAGCTTGCCATCAAATTGATCGTCAGCACTATAATTGAACCAGGCTGCATCTGCGCCTTTATACAGCCTTTTTGAATTCTCAACACATAGACTGCAGGGCATCTCCCGCAAATGATCTTCTCTCTTTGTGCCTAACATACAGCGGCTCATGCCCTCACTGCACACAAAATGCTTTACAGGAACACCGGACATCCTCAGACTCCATGCTGTGATCAAAGAGAATGCTGCATTCTGGTTTAGCGATGTGATCCTCGTGCTGGCGTTGAAGATCACAACCGGCTGCTTTCCAGATTTATCGGGTTCGTGTTTGGCAACCTGTGCCGCGATCTTTGCAAGCCTGTTTCGGCTTAGCTGCTCAAAGAATTTATATTGAAATCGGTCAAGCAAGTTCAACTGACTCATAATTATTTATTTGATCCAATTACTCCTACGAAGTTTTTGCCTGCTGGATTCTTCACTCTCATAAACTTTTTTAATCCCATCACCCATGGCTTTCTCAACAACCCGTGTATATTTAACCAGCTTATGCAGTCCACCCGGCTCTACCGAGGCTGCCTGGTCGCTGCCCCACAATGCCCTGTCTACAGTTATATGTCTTTCGATAAAACAAGCACCCATGGCGACTGCTACTGCGGAGGTCATCAAGCCTACCTCATGCCCTGAATATCCAACCGGGACATCGAATTTCTGCCGGAGTGTGCGGATCATCTTTAGATTCAGCTCTTCTGGATTACAGGGATATGAACTGGTCGCATGCGCCAGGATCAAATTATCTTTTCCAAGATAATCGATTGCATCCTCGATCTCCTCCATTGTGGACATGCCAGTAGAGAGGACCACCGGTCTTCCAGTATTCTTCAATCTCTCCAGCAGGACCTTGTCTGTCAGGGATGCTGAAGCGATCTTGTAGCATGCCGGATCGAACTCTTCGAGGAAATCTACCGCCTGCTCATCCCATGGTGAAGCAAACCACATCATGCCCTTTTCTTTGCAGTATCGATCTATCTCCTGATATTCTTCTTTTCCAAATTCGACCTTATAGCGGTAATCAAGATAAGAGATATATCCCCAGGGAGTTTCACGCATCTTATCTTTCTGATCTTCAGGAACACAGAGTTCCGGTGTGCGCTTCTGGAACTTGACTGCATCAATCCCCGCCCACTTGGCCACATCTATCAACTGCTTGGCAATATCCAGGTCGCCGTTATGATTAATTCCAATCTCGCCAACAATAAAAGTTGGGTGATCCTCACCGATCAGGCGGGACCCTATTTTTACTTCAGGATTCATTTATTCCTCCAGAATTTTGTTTTAGTATCATGTCACATAGCTCTCTAACAGCGCCATATCCCCCGAATTCATTTAATATCAGGTCTGCTTTGGATAATGCCTCTGAATGCGCATCTGCGACAGCCACCGCACATCCGGCGATCTCAAAACAACCCAGATCGTTTACATCATTTCCAACATAGATCACATTCTTTGGATCAATGCCCTTTTTAGATAACAAATTACTTAATGCTTTACCCTTATCGCTGATTCCCTGATGAACCGGGATCCCCAGCTTTTTCGCCCTGGCGCTGACTACCAGGTTTGTCTCGGTGGAAAGGATGATAATTTTATAGCCAACTTTCTTTAATAAAGCTATCCCCATTCCATCTCCCCGGTGAGCGATTACGGATTCTTTCCCATCCTGATCCACCTCTACACGGTTATCTGTCAGTACGCCGTCGAAATCCAGGACGATCAGATCAATTTTTTCGGGCAGGAGCAGACCCTGAAAAGGACGAATAAAGTCTAGCTCGCTATGCATCAATTTTATTTCTGCCATGTTCCAGTCCGCAGGTTTATCTATATCAACCGCGTAATTCTCATCCAACTCCAATCCGAGAATGGTATCGCCGGTCATAGAGTTTTTCTCCAGGATGGTCTCCGGGCGGATCGCATCTATCTGGCCAGTCTGCCAGTATGTTTTTGGCAGCACCTGTCGGGGAGAGTTATATGGCTCGTCCACTCCATCAAACTCAAGTATCGGGCTGATATTGTTATCAGTGCCAAATTTCCACATCTTATATGGGTTACGCCCGGAAGGAATCACGCCTCTAACAGAATCAGCATCTTCATTCTCAAGCAGCAGCTTCACCGCATGGTCGACCATATCAATGGATCGCAGCGGATTTGTGGGGCGGAGTTGAACAACGATGTCTGGCTGATAATCCTGATTCTCGTCCAGCCACATCAATCCATGCTGAAACACTGGCAGATCCAACGTTTCGTCCTGTGCCAATTCTGCTGGACGCATGAATGGCACTTCTGCCCCATACTTCTTTGCAACTTCTGCGATTTCAGCATCATCAGTAGAAACGATCACGCGTGTGACCATATCTGACTGCAGCCCGGCCGCAATGCTGTATGCGATCAATGGATGACCGCCAAACTTGCGGATATTTTTGCGCGGGATCCCCTTTGAGCCTCCCCGTGCTGGAATGATCACCAAAACTTCTTTTTTATTTTCCATTTTCAAATCCATTTCCGATCAAGATCAAGCCTTATGCAAAACGCGAAACAGCCAATCATATATCTTCCAAAAAACTCTTCCCATGCCGGGAATCCTCAGCAGCCAATGCTTTTTTGTATTTTTACTGATTTTAGAAGCATCAATATCAATTCCATACTTTCCTGCTTCTAATCTTAATTCATCTGAAATCGCATTTCCTATATGCTTTGTGTACATATCCACCGTCGATAAACGCAGCAAATCCTGCTGATCAATTGCCTCATCCAACTCCATCATCTCGCCCATTAATCTTCCAGTCCATTCACCGGGAAGCGCGTTAATTAGCACATCTTTATGAGCAAGAAATTGAAAATGGTTTGCACCAGCAAATGCTTCAACTTTATTTAATTTCAGGATCAAATCTAATTTATCTTTTGTTTTCTCAAGATGATCAATAGGATCCCGCCCAGTGCTATTTGCCCATTCAATTTCCCAGCTGTCAAGCAGCCTGCGTTCATTTGTCCATGTCAGGCCATCTGGCTCAGACTGCATATATTTCTCAAGAGCTTTGCTGGAACGCTCAGCCCTATTGCGCACCCCAACCCCGCTTACCATCCCGACACTGGGATATGCAGACATTATATTCAGGTGCGCTGGTAGCCAGCCAGGATAAAAGAATACATCATCATCAGCAAAGGCGATATATTTTCCAGGTGCAGCATTGAACAGAATCCGCATTCCACCAATTTTCCCGATATTCTTCTGCGAAAGGAAAAGATAATCAATCTGCCCTTCTGCTTTAAGCTGGGATAAATAACCAGTCACTTCACTACAGCTTCCATTATCAAAGACCATTAGATCGTATGGTTTTTCAGTGTTTGTAATTATGCTATGCAAAGTTATCTTCAAGACATCCAATCGATGCTTATGATATCCAAAAAGCTCAGGAATGAAACTTATGACCGCTACTGAAATCTCAGCGGGGATATATAAAGATTTTTTATTTCGTGTTGGACTTCTTCCTATCCT
>JAUWSD010000105.1 GCA_030610225.1 Chloroflexota bacterium | reverse complement strand
AAGCGAAACCAAGCCCAGCACAAAAGCAATTACAAATGCCAATCGTATGCCTGTTTTGTCTCCATATATTCCGATCAATAGACCACCCAACAACGGCCCCAATGCCATCGGGATTCTGCGCACCAGGGAATGCATCGATACGCCCATTGTGCGTTTATTCTTTGGCAGGACCTTTGAGACCATATCCATGGTGGCAGGCAGCGAGATAGCAGACCACGATAAGAAGAATATCGCGCCCACTAAAACAGCCTGCCAATACGGGAAGATAATTACGATCAGATATCCGAACATGGCAATCCAGTTGAAAAGGATCAGGGCCTTTTTATAGCCCAAACGATCAGCAGCATATCCTCCCGGAAATGCATATAAGGCGCTGAACAAATTATCCATGCCATTTAATAGTCCAATGGATATAGCTCCCCCACCTAACGCGATCATATAAAGTGGAAGAAAGCGCTCAGCCATCCGCTCACCCAACCCCACTAAAATGACCATTGCCAATAAGGCCAGCATGTTCTTCTTTAAACCCAGGAATTCAACTGCTGCCCGAATTCCTTTTCTGCTTGGTTTGTCCATTAGCCTCCTCTTAATCTCTGTTTTGATTATAGCAAGATTTAGCATATAAAAAGCCCAGGCTAGTGTAAATGCCCGGGCTTAATTCTAACTGTTTGACTTGATTAAACTTCAATCGGTTTTTCAAACTGACTGTAATAAATCTCCGAATAAAATCCGTCCAGCTCTAATAGTTCTTCGTGGCTTCCAGTCTCTACAATATCACCTTCGTTCATCACCAGGATCAAGTCCGCATTGCGGATGGTTGACAGGCGGTGGGCGATAATGAAACTGGTTCGCCCCTGCATCAAGGCATCCATCGCTTTCTGGATCATGAGCTCAGTTCTGGTATCAACCGAGCTGGTAGCCTCGTCAAGGATCAGGAGGTCAGGGTCCGCAAGGATAGCCCGGGCGATCGTCAGGAGCTGTTTCTGACCCTGGGATACATTCGAAGCTTCCTCGTTTAACTCAAGGTTATAGCCATCGGGAAGTGTTCGTACGAAGTGGTCAACATGTGCCGCTTTTGCCGCTTTGATCACATCTTCATCAGTCGCAGATCCGCGCCCATAACGGATATTTTCCATGATGGTGTCGTTGTAAAGCCATGTATCCTGCAAGACCATCGCAAACATTCCTCGCAAGTCACTGCGTTTGAAGTTTCTGATGTCATGTCCATCGATCAGGATCTCGCCTGCATCCACATCATAGAACCGCATCAGCAATTTGACCATGGTGGTCTTGCCTGCGCCGGTTGGACCGACAATGGCGATCTTCTGTCCCGGTTTTGCAACCGCAGAGAAATCATTGATCACAGGTTCGTTCGAGTCATAACCGAAGCGGACATTCTTGAACTCAACCTGTCCAATTACTTTTTCAAGTGTGATCGGGTTTTCAGTTTCAGCTACTTCTTCATCCTCATCCAGGAATTCGAATACACGCTCTGCTGCTGCTGCGGTCTGCTGGAAAATATTTGAAATATTTGCCAGCTGAGTGATCGGCTGCGTAAACGATCGCACGTACTGAATGAATGCCTGAATGTCACCAACGGTGATCGTTCCACGAATTGCAAGCCATCCACCCAGAATACTTACAGCAACGTAACCGAGATTTCCAATAAAGCGCATGACAGGCATCATCAGGCCGGACAGGAACTGTGATTTCCAGGCCGAGCTGTAAAGGGTGTCATTGAAGGTATTGAACTTCCTGACGCTTTCCTCTTCACCGTTGAAGGCTTTCATGACCATATGCCCACCGTACATTTCTTCAACATGCCCGTTTACATGACCAAGATAATCCTGCTGCTGCTTGAAATATTTCTGTGACTGCTTAATGACCAGCATAACTACTACCATTGATAGAGGCATGATCAAAAGTGCTAACAAGGTCATCTGCCAGCTGATCGAGAACATCATGATCAAAACACCAACAACGGTTACTGCTGATGTAATGATCTGCGAAAGGCTCTGATTCAGGGTAGTATTGACCGTATCGACATCATTTGTGATACGAGACAAAACTTCTCCCTGGCTGGTTCCATCAAAATACTTGAGCGGCATACGGTTGATCTTGTTCGCAATATCCCGGCGGAATTTGTATGCAATATCTGCAGAGATGCCAGACATTATCCAGCCCTGGATATAACTGAATAAAGATGAAAGAAGGTACAGCCCCAAAGTGATCAGGATAATATTTCCAATATAAGTAAAGTCAATACCATCCGTGCCGCCCCTGATTTGGTCCATCACGCCTTCGAATAATTTAGTTGTAGCATTACCTAAGATCTTCGGCCCAGCTATCGCAAATACCGTTGATGAAATTGCGATGATCATCACCATCACGATCGAGCGCTTGTATGCTCCTAAATACTCGATCAACTTGGTCATAGTACCTTTAAAATCGGTAGCTTTTTCACCACCAGGTGCCATACCATGCCCCATTGGGCCACGCCCTCTACCTGGTCTTGGAAATGTTTTTCTTTCGGAGTTTGAGTTTTTTGTCTGGTTGCTCATGCTAACTCCTCCTTGCTTAATTGCGACTGCGCAATCTCGCGGTATGTCTCACAATTTTCCATTAGTTCTTTGTGGTTTCCTTTTCCAACAAGCCTGCCCTGATCTAAAACGATGATATGGTCAGCATACTTGATCGTTGCCACTCTCTGGGTAACGATCAGGACCGTGCTTTCGCCTGTTTTATCTTTCAATGCTTTACGCAGCGCTGAATCAGTTTTGAAATCCAGTGCTGAGAAACTATCGTCAAAAATGAATATCGGTGGTTTCTTTACCAGTGCCCTGGCAATTGCCAATCTCTGCTTCTGACCACCTGAGACATTCGTACCTCCCTGAGAAATTTCAGATTCAATTCCTTCGGGTTTTTCATATACGAACTCGCTGGCCTGAGCGATCTCAATTGCTTCCTTGATCGTTTCAACTGTTGCGTCTTCATCTGCATAAAGCAGGTTGCTTTCGATCGTGCCTGAGAACAAAGTCCCGGACTGTGGGATATAGCCGATCTTGTCACGCAGATCACTTTGTTTGACTTCGCGGACATCTACACCGTCGATTAGGACCTCGCCTTCTGAAACATCATAAAAACGCGGGATCAGATTGATAGCTGTTGATTTGCCGCATCCTGTTGAACCGATCACGGCAGTGGTTTTCCCGGGCTGGGCAGTAAATGAAATATCATGCAGGATGTAATCCTGTGCTCCGGGATACTTAAAACTCACATCTTTGAATTCAATTTCACCCTTGAACGCTTCAGGTAATTGCTTTGGTGATTTCGGATCAATGATCTCAACCTCTGTCTCAAGTACTTCAGCGATACGCTTCCCGGAAACTGCTGCCCTGGGTATAAAAATGAACATCATCGACATCATCAGGAACGCCATTACGATCTGCATCGCATACTGCAGGAAAGCCATCATATCTCCAACCTGCATACTGGCTTCGGCAACCTGATGTGAACCAATCCAGATGATCGCTACTGAAAGGCCATTCATAACCAGCATCATAAATGGCATCAATGTGACCATCACCCTCGCAACATACAAACTGGTACTCGTCAGATCTTTATTTGATCTATCAAATCGTTCCTTTTCAACATCCTGTTTGTTGAAAGCGCGAATAACCATCATACCGGATAGGTTTTCACGGGTAACCAGATTCAAACGATCGATCAAATTTTGCATGATCTGGAATTTAGGTATCGCAACTTTGAATATAACCAAGATCATACTTATCAAAACAACCACTGCAATTGCAATTAACCACCACATGGAAGCGCTTTTATCAATTGCATGCATAATACCGCCAACTCCAAGGATCGGCGCGTAAATTACAACTCGCATGCCCATAAAGATGACAGACTGAACCTGAGTGACATCGTTAGTCGTTCTGGTGATCAAAGAAGCAGTGGAGAATTTATTAAAATCTGCACTCGAAAAACTTTCTATTTTCGCAAATACTGCTTTGCGGATATCTTTAGCTGCGCCTGCTGCAGTGCGTGACGCCAGCCATACCACCGTTATCACACTTGCTCCGGCCAGTAAGGAGATCAGGATCATTCTTACGCCGGTGCTAATAATGTAACTTGATTGAACCTTATCCATGTCCATACCCAAAGATTCATACTCTGCTTTTACAGGTATTATAGCCATCTGGTTCAACATGTTGTCTTCCATAGAAGCAAACTGCTCCTGGATAAGTGTTGTGATCGTCGCAAATTGCTGTTCTGGTAAATTGGCCATTGCTGTGAAAATATCCACTCCTGGAGGAAGCTGGGATATGTCGAATGGCAGGTCGCCGCCCATTTGGGATGCTGCATCAGGATCGGCTGCCATTTGCTCAATAGATGAAACAACGATAAAAGCTTTCGCCATGATCGGATCCAACAGATCAACAGTATCCTGGTCCACATCATCCAGTAAATAAATTGCTTCAGCTTCAAGCGCCGGGTAATCTTCTAAAAGATCATCATAATCAGCTGAGTTTTGATCTACATGGGTATATTGATCAAGAACATAACTTTGATATTCTTAACTTAATAAAATAACCAGTTTCTGAATGGTGCTTTCGCGCACAGCGATTGGCACAGCATTCTCAATACCGCCCTGCTGGATACCAACATTGACGATGTCAGACATATAGTCTGGAAGTGCCAATTCAGCATTTGCCTGTACATAAAGAAGGGTAATTGCTGCCAATATCATTAAGATATAAGGTTTTAAAAACTTAGTTAATTTGATCATTCATAATGCTCCTGTTTTTTTTGATGGAGGTTATTTCTTTTCTGATCTTGGGTGAGTGTCAATTTCATTGAATTTTTCCAGCAATAGATCAAAAGCTTCTTTAACCTTTGCTTTTTCTTCCACTGTCAATTTTTCAGACATCTCAATAAAAGATGCCTGCCTGGCTTTCATAATATCCTGCAAGGTCTTGGTGCCATTTTCTGTCAAAACGATCTTCTTTGAACGCCTGTCATCAGGATCTTCGGTCCTCATTATCAAATCTTCATCAACAAGTCGGTCCAGCATCTGGCTTACAGCAGGGTAAGTTATTCCTAGCTTGTCTCCAAGACCGGACACATCGCTGGCCCCCGTATTATGCAGATGCATCAATGCTCCAATATGTGACATCGAAAAACCGCTTGTTTTTGAATATCTGATTACGCTTT
>JAUWSD010000067.1 GCA_030610225.1 Chloroflexota bacterium | reverse complement strand
CCCGGACCTTGGTGGGTCAACCAGGATCACATCCGGTTTAAATTCCAGGCTCTTGAGCACTTCCTCCGCTCTACCCTCATACAATTCAACATTCTCAAACTCGTTCAGGTTCTCAACAAAATCGTCCACCGCCTGCGGGTGCGATTCTATTCCAATCAATTGCTCGATTTTTGGAGCAATGAAGACGCTGAACAGTCCCACACCACAGTATATGTCCAGTACTTTGCTGTCAGCCTGCAGTGGAAGGATGTCCAAGAGATGCTCAACCATTTTTCCTGCCGTGTCAGAGTTGACCTGAAAAAATGCGTTCGCGGTCACTTTGAATTCTCTGCCCAGAATTTCTGCATTAATAAAATCATTTCCAGAGAGAACATAATAACTATCAGGCCCCAACTGAACAGCATTGATCGGGAAATCGACGCTGAAATCCAAAGCCTCATCTGAATATGTCTCAAACACCATCATGAGTTCTTCGTTCATACCAAGGCGCAAACTGATCCGCTTGATGCCTGATCCCCGTCCAAAGGAAAGTGTTGGCCACAACTCGGCAAGCTCTTTCTGCATCATAAAGCATTCTTCGATCGGGATAACAGTATCAGAGCGGCCTGCCATGAAACCTAGCTTGCCTTCTTTATCAAGGTGGAACTGCACATTGTTGCGATAGTTCCACTCATCATCAGAAGCGATGATCTCCTGAACAGGAACTTCTTCTATCCCCCCAATGCGCTGAAGCTGTTCAACAACGATTCCGGTTTTGGCTTCCAGTTGGTCTTGATAAGAAATATGCTGATAATGACATCCGCCGCATTCCATATAATGTTTGCAGCGCGATTTTATCCTTTTTGGCGACTCTTCAAGGACATCGGTCAATCCACCACGCACAAATCCCCGCTTATCTTCAAGCACCTCAATTTCTACTAATTCACCGGGAAGCACAAAGGGAACAAAGGCCACTCTTCCATCTTCCAGCCGCCCCATTGAATCTCCGCCATATACGAATTTGTCGATCCTCAATTTAACCATTATCACTCTCTCGTCATAAAGAAAGGCGGAGGTGTCCGCCTTTCAAATAATTTAATAGCATCCCGGCAGCCAGGCACCAAATATTTCGCACCATAAAAAATTCGCATCTATATAATACAGCGTCACTACTGCAGCAATCACCAAAATCAATACAAACCCGAAGCACCCCCAGGTCCACCAGTTGGTTTCTCGCTCTTTCTTTTCTTCAACTACCGGTTCTTTCTTTTTACGCTTGATCACTGGCGGTGGTTTTTCTGTCACCAATCTCTCTACTCTACTGAGCTGTGTAGCTACTTGTTCAAGCTTTGGCATTTCTTTATGAAACACCAGGGTCACATTTGCTCCCAGATTGATCCTGCAATTATCACGCAGATAGTATAGCTTTGGTGCTGGTCTTCCATTCACAACTGTTCCATTTGTTGACCCCAGATCCTCTATCCAATATTCATCATTCTTCTTTGTAAGTGTAAAATGATTTCTGGAAATCTCAGGGTCATTGATATTAATATCGCAATCGGGGTGCCTGCCAACAACGATCTTCTCTTCTACCAAATCAATGTCATTACCTTTTTGGGGTCCCTCTAATATTGTCAGCCAATATCGAGTCATGCGCAAACTCCTAATTCCTTGTCTAGAATCAGTTTACTTATAATTTAAATACAAGTCAAATAGAAATACTGCTTCTTAGATGTTTACTCTTCTAAAAATAAATGATGGGGCATGCTGAACGATCAATAAAATATATCGCCACCACCATGGAGTATAAACAACTTGCTTCTTCCTGAGCATTGCCCTCCAGATATCTTCGGCAATTTTCTCAGGAGGTACAGCCAGAAACATACCCTTTAATTCAGGGATCAAATTAGTCTCAACACGGCCCGGTTTAACCGTCAGCACACGCACCCCATGTTTTAATAATCGATTCCGCAGCGATTCAAGATAGTTGGTCAGTCCAGCCTTTGACGAATAATATGCAGGGTTTCCAGCCCTGCCGCGATTTCCAGCCACTGATGATATCCCCACGATCAAACCCTTGCCCTGTTTCTTGAAATATTCAGCCGCAGTCCCGATCCATGCTGCCCCGCCCAGTAAATTAATTCTCAGCATCTCCAGTTCTTTATCAAGTTCGAATTCATCCCAATTAACAGGATTCAGTATCCCGCTGACAAAGATCAGATTATCCAATCCGCCAAGCTGAGAGATCAGGTCATACAGAAGCCCTCTCACCGACCCTGTATCAAGGACATCATGCACCCGATATTCAGCACTGCCAAAACCATATTTCATGTTGATATACGAGCATACTGCTTTGAGATCATCCTCAGAGCGCGCGAGCAGAATTAGTTTATGACCCTGCTCAGCCAGCTTTTTTGCCAGAGCTGAGCCGATCCCCCGAGAAGCTCCAACGATTATTGTGCGCTTATCTTCCATGATCATCCCAACGGTCTTATCAAAAAAAAGCCAGATCGCTCTGGCTTTGATCATTTACTCGTGATTATGTCCATCCTCATGAGCATGTTCATGCTCGATCTCTTCCGGTGTTGCTTCCCGAATGCCGATCACTTTGATATCAAAATGAAGCTTGAAACCAGCCAGGGGGTGATTCGTGTCCAGTGTTACCATCTCATCTTCAATCTTTGAGATCGTGACCAGCATGATATCTCCATCCTGATCTGTAACTTCCAACTCGACACCAACCTCAACTGGTACCTCTTCCGGGAATTCTTCGCGGGGGACATCCATGAGGGCATCCTCTTCCCGTTCACCATACCCGTCTTGCGGTTCGACGACCAATTTCTTGCTCTCACCGATCTTCATTCCCAGCAAAGCATTCTCGAGACCGGAGATGATGTTTCCGTGTCCATGCAAATATGGCAGAGAGCCTTCTTCATCTGAGGAATCTAATACTTCTCCATTTACTTTTAATTCGTATTCTATTGTCACCACCAGGTCTTCAGCAACCTGCATTTCTTTTTTATCTGTCATTACTAACCTCCTGCCATCTAACATCTCATTGAAAATATTAATTCATTAATATTTGAATATCAAGGCATTATATCACGGGCAAATTCACAGGATAGAAGTAATAAATCAGCCTTTTTCAGATACAATAATATTACAGATGATCGAAAATAATAATTGGGAAAACTAATAAACCAATTACGTGTTTATAGTTAACAGGGAACATCAAAATGAATAAAGCAATAAACTTACTAATTACCGTTCGACTAGACGAAGACCAATTGATCAGATTAAATGAACTGTCTGAACTATTGTCTATCACCCATATGCCAGTGGAGACAAGCGCTGAGATCCCTGATGATGTCTGGGAAAAAGCTGAGGTCCTCTATACATTCAGGGTTCTGCCGGAGATCGAAAAAGTCCCCAAGCTGCGCTGGATACAGTCCTACCTGGCAGGGATGGATAGCCTGATTGAAAACCCCTTAGTGAATGAGAGTGATATTTCTGTAACTTCAATGAGCGGCGCAAACACCCTGCAGGTAGCAGAACATGCTGTCGCGCTTCTGCTGGCTCTCCTGCGTCAGATCCCCTTGATGGATGAACTGAAATATGACAAGAAATGGCCTGAAAATAAAGGCAAACTATTCAGCCCTCAGGAACTGCACGACAGCACAGTTGGCATAGTGGGCTATGGCGCGATCGGCAGAGAGGTTGCCAGGCTGCTCAAGGCCTTTGGAGCAAATATTGTGGCCTCCAAGGCTAACCTTAAGAAAATTGCCTTTGATGGATATGTCATGGATGGTCTGGGTGACCCGGAGGGCGAGCTCTTCACCCGTCTTTATCCTCCCCAGGCGCTGCAATCTATGTTTGCCGAATGTGACCATGTGATCATCACCACGCCCCTCACACCAGACACAAAAGGTTCGATCGGGAAAAAGCAGCTGGAAGCCCTGAAAAAGCATTCATATCTTGTAAATGTTTCACGCGGAGCAGTTATTGATGAGCAAGCTCTGTTGGCTGCGCTGCTGGATGGCAAGCTCTTTGGCGCAGGTCTGGATGTATTCGTCGATGAACCGCTGTCAGAGGATCATGGCTTCTATGAGATCCCGAACATGATCATCTCTCCGCATGTGGCTGGCTTCAACGCTCATTATCGTGATCGGGCTTTTGATCTCTTCATTGCAAACCTCGAAAAATATATTGCAGGGGATGGTCTGTACAACCTGTATGACCAAAAACGCTGGTACTGATGCGAAAAATCAAAGCTGTTATTTTTGATCTGGGAAATACGCTGCTGTACTTCAACGGAGAGTGGGACGATATCTATGAGCGTTCTGATCTTGCTCTAGTATCATCACTCACACAATCCGGCCTGGATCTGGATACCTCAGCTTTTAGATCAGACTTCCGCGCGAGCCTAAAAAACGCTCATAAGCAGCGTGAGATCGATCACCTTGAAGTCTCAACTACAAATATTCTGAATGAAACATTGGAAAAATTCGGACATTCTGCAATTGAACCGAATGTCATCCAAGCTGCACTTGCTTCTTTGTACGCAGTATCGCAGGAGCAATGGCTGGTTGAAGATGACTGTGTGCCCACGCTGGAAAAGCTGTGGAGACAGAGGTATCGGATGGGCTTGCTGTCAAACGCTGGCGACGATGTTGATCTGCAAACCCTGGTTAACAAAGCCAAGATCAGGCCTTACTTCGATTTCGTGTTCAGTTCAGAGAAGATCGGCTATCGCAAACCCCACTCTGCATATTTTGAAGCTGGATTGAAATATTGGAATTTTAACAATGAGCAGATCGCCATGGTGGGAGATAAACTCCACGCAGATATACTTGGGGCGAATCAGTTGGGGATGTTCAGCATATGGATCGACCGCAGGGCAGAAACAACATCTCAGGATTCCGGGATCAAACCTGATGCTGTTATCTCTTCCCTTAGCGAGCTTCCCAAACTGCTGAAGAAGGTCTAGCTTTGCCCTTTTCAAGCACCCCTTCACATGGATTACTGCGCCTGTTATAATTTTTTTTGTACTAAATTTTTATTCCCGGGGAGGGCACGCCAACAATTGGCCCCTCCCTCTTGTGTTCTTATGAAAGATCAAATAATAAACCCCCAAGATAAATTTGGCCGCTTCCTGAAAGATCTGCGCATCTCAGTCACCGACCGCTGTAATTTCCGCTGTGTGTACTGTATGCCGAAAGCGATCTTTGGACATGGCTATCAATTCCTGCCAAAAGATGAATTATTAACTTTTGAAGAGATAACGCGAATTGTCCACATTTTTGTATCTCTTGGTACCAGGAAAGTGCGTATGACGGGTGGAGAGCCAATGCTACGCAAAGGAATTGAAGAACTTGTCTCTCAGCTAGCTAATATATCTGAGTTGGAAGATCTGGCAATGACCACAAATGGATCAGCCCCTCTTGAGCGCATCCAGACCTTGAAAGATTCGGGTTTGAAACGCTTCACGGTAAGTTTAGATTCACTTGACAACGAAATATACCAAAAGATGAACGATGTCGATTTTCCGGTTTCAAAGGTTCTGAAATGGGTAGATGCCTGCATTGAGCACGGTCTTGAGCCTGTGAAGCTCAATATGGTTGTAAAACGCGGTGTAAACGAAGACAGTATCGTACCTATGGCAAAGAAATTCAACACGCCCAATACAATTTTGCGCTTTATTGAATTCATGGATGTGGGCAACAGCAACGGCTGGCGTCTGGATGATGTTGTCACAGCCAGCCAGATCCTGGAAAAGATCAATGCTGATGTCCCAATAGAACCCCTTGACCCTAATTATGTTGGAGAGGTTGCAAAGCGCTGGCGCTATAAGGAAAGTGGCAATGAGTTTGGCGTTATTGCTTCTGTTACCCAGCCTTTCTGCGGAGACTGTTCCCGCATCCGACTATCTGCAAATGGCTCGCTCTACACCTGCCTTTTTGCTGTGAAAAACCATGATATTAAATCCATGCTGCGTGATGGAAGCTCTGACGACCAGATCGCTCAGCATATATACAATATCTGGAAAGAACGCGAAGACCGTTATTCCCAGATACGCTCAGAAAACACAAACGACCTCCCTAAAGTGGAGATGTCCTTCATTGGAGGGTAAGACTTGACCAATTTTAAAGAGATCACTGCCGTAATTTTTGACCTGGATGGCACCCTGCGTCATCACAAACCCACCTATGAATTTGAGATCTTCAAGATACTCGTCAATAGGACGTCTGCGATTAGTTACTAGACCGGTTTTATAGCCTGCTGTGCGGATCGCTTCAAGAGTTGGGATGATGTCGTCAGGAATATAATCCTCAGACACAAAACCATCATAAAGATGATCTAATGCTTTTTCTGAGCTTTCTTCGATCAGATCATCGGCAACGCCCATTTCTTTAAGAACGCGCTTCACATATTTCTCTCTAAAAAGATCAATGAATTCATTATGAAGTGCATGGTCTGAAAGCAGTTCCTCTGATTGTGCCCAATAGTAATGGGCCCAGCGGTAAACATCTTTCAGGATGTCTTTATTATCTGGAAGGCCATAGTTTTGAGCGATCTTGAAGATCTCAAATTCATAGGTTGGTTTGTGATGGCGCAGGGTGCCATCCAGGTCAAAAATTACGGTAGTGATCTCTTTAAAATTGGTCAAGTCTTACCCTCCAATGAAGGACATCTCCACTTTAGGGAGGTCGTTTGTGTTTTCTGAGCGTATCTG
>JAUWSD010000005.1 GCA_030610225.1 Chloroflexota bacterium | reverse complement strand
CTGGAAGGACTCGAACCCTCAACCTGCGGCTTAGAAGGCCGTCGCTCTATCCTTTGAGCTACAGAGGCATTTTTGGCAGGGAATATTATACCCTTATCTTTATAATATACTAACTATTTAATAATTGGGCGAATTCCTCGATATACTCTTGGTCCAGCCAATGTTCTAAGTATTGGTTTTGGATCTCTCTCCAACAGAGATCCGACTTCCTGTATAGTCATTGGCAAGTTGCCATTCTTCAGAAATAATCTAAACACAGCCTCGATCAAAGAAGTTCTGGGATCCAGGAAATCATCTTCCTGAGCAGTTTTTGTGATCAGGACATGCTGCAAGCCATCTACTACATGTACTTCAGCTGTTTCTGGATCGACATAATCCAAATTTTTGTCCCCATCTATAATGTCTTTATAAGTCTCTTGATCTTCTTCTGAAAGTAAACTTCGCAGGTGAACACGCCATTCGCGGTCGTGCTGCTGCCACCAATTGAAATCAATATGAAATGGAGTGTCCAGTGTCGGTTTTACTAAGCTCATTTTCCTATTCCAATATTATCCTATTTATTCGTCAGAGTCTTCAAATCTAAAATGCAGATCTCCTACGTGCTTGAACCAGGGGCGGCTTGATAGCAATGCCATCAGTGGCCCAGGAGGACATCTAAAAACTACGTTCAATGCTGAATACAATTCTGCAGCATGAACATGAGATTGGGGATTAAGCTTTGCCAATTCTCTAAGAGTATTTACTACGACCTGCTCAAATGCAGGAGGATTAATAATATTCTTCTCCCAAACTTCTTTCAGTACTCCAACCTCAGACGGCATAGCAATCATCATCCAATCATCAAATGAAGTACTTACTGGCTGCTTAAGCATTGCATACACAACGCCGCCATCAGCGCCAATCAAGGCAGTTCGTACCCACTCTTTTGCAGATCGATGTGATTTGATTGAAACAATTATCTCACCTGGATTATCACCAAGTTTCAAATTTACCTTTGACCCTGGCATAACTCCGTTTTCTACATACCAATCCTTAAGCCCATAGACATATTTCTGAGATCTAACTACCCATCCCGGGAATTCATCTCCTGTTTTACCATCGATAAATTTAAATCTAACTCGTGGAGATTCATATGCAGTTGGGAATAAAGTCGAGAGCTTGGAAGTTAACGGAAGAGTACCGCTGTGCCAATGTGGAAAGATCAGATTAACTTCAAATTCAATGATGGCTTCATCATTGTATTCAAGTTCTGATAATTCATCATCAATCCGTTTTTCAAGCGATAACATTTGTTCATCGATCAGATCACGGTCATATTCAATCGGATCATATTCCAGGAATATCGGAGTAGTTTGGACATCATCTGGCTCCAATCTCTTCAAGAACCAGGAAACCTGGCCAACAATCCCAACTTCATCAAAACGGGCATCTTGCTGCATTGCATTATCAAGTGAAAATACTGCAAGCTTCTCGTTTATACCAGAAGGCAGCTCAACCTGCTGTAATAACTCTTCAGGACTCAGAGGTCCACCTTTAGCCATATCCAGAACTGCTTCTGCAATATTTAAATTACCAACTGAAACATCTACTAATAAAGCTGCTGGGAAATATCTTCCAGCAATATAAACAAAATCGTCATTCTTTTCCAGCTCTTCAACCAGCCTCTGGCTGACTTCATCACCGAAATTCTCCAGAACATAGTCAGCTTCAAGCAGCGGATCAATTTCAACTTCCTGAGGTTTATTTAAAATATGATCATCATATCCAGCAGCGAGCTCTCTGATCTCCCCACCTTCAAACTCTACTTGAATAACTTTGAATTGTTCAGGAACAACAACGTTCGCATCCCTTACTTTTCTAACTTCACCCTCCAGATAATCGAGTGCAGGGAAGATAAGCTTCTCTCCAATTTCGAAATCTTCTTTGGGCAAATAAGTCTTGCTCTCACTGCTGCTCATTTGCTCAATGATCGCTTTTTCTTTTTCTATCCGATCATTGATCAGAACTGAGATCATTTCCAAGGGGGATTGAGGTGTTTCCAATTCCAATAAGTTTGTATATAGCAATTCAAGATCGTCTTCATTGATCTCGATATTTTCCCAATAGTCTTCTTTTACAGAATAAGTTTTTATTTCCATACGCTACTAAACAATTGAAAAACCTCTTTTTCAATTCATCTCCGAATATTTTGTCATGGAATGAAACCACGGAAATATATTATACTCTAACCAGGCTAGTAATCAAGACTGGCAGGAAAATGCTTATGTCAAAAATTGAATGGGTTGAAGTTTACTCTGCAGTTAATAATATTGAAGCTGAGATTATAAAAGGTTTTTTGGAGTCTCAAGGCTTATTGGTTTATCTATCTCAGGAAGGATATCAAAAAGCCATGGGGATTTCAGGTCCCGCTGGAGCCTTGGTCGAAGTCATGGTTCCAAATTACCAGGAAGACCAGGCAAAAGAATTATTAGTAGGCTACTCAGCTGAAAACTGATCTATGGAATTTCAACCATATAAGGATAATCAAGGGATACCCATTTGATCGGATTAGTTTGAATTCCATTTACCCAAACTTCCCAATGTACGTGCGGTCCTGTTGAGCGTCCTGTGCTTCCTATCAACCCTATCAACTGTTCTCTAGTAATAATATCCCCAACCTCCACCAAAAATTGCGATTGGTGTCCATAAAGCGAAAAGACACCCAAACCATGATCGATCATGGTTGCATTTCCTCGAATTGGCATCTCACCAGCAAAAACAACTACTCCATCTGCTGCGGCATATATATCCTGACCTGTATCCGCTCCATAGTCAATTCCACCGTGGAAATAATCATACGCTGAATAATTCAACGACCTTCTGGTTCCAAATAATGATGTCACATAATCCGGATTGGATGTCGGATATGCAAATTTATCATTCCAAAGCATAGTTTGAGAAGTTGAACTCATAGCAGTCTGAAGTAATTCTCTCTCTTCCAGACCAACATCAATTCCTGTCAGATCTTCATCAACTATCAGGATTTCATATCGGTAATCACCAAGAAGAACAGGGAGCAAGTATTCATATGCAAAAATATCCCCGTTTTCCCATTCGACCCAGAACTGGAATGGGTAAAATCCCGGGTCAAGGATTACTTCAATACCCTGCAACGATAAATAAACCCCAGAATCACCTAGATAATAATCCAACTCATAATCACCAAAGCTGCCTTCGATAGATTTGATCTCCTGGTTTGATTTAATGTAATTAAAAAATATCTCACCCTGATAGACCTCTTCTGGAAATGTTTCAAAGAAATGAATATTTTCTGGGATGATACTAACTTCTGAATTAGGGTCGCTATCAACTATCAAAGGTTTCCCACTAACCAGATCCCATGAACCTGACAGATCATTTTCGGAGATCAGTTTCCATCTATTCTCAAAATTCATAGCGGCAATTTCTGTTGCAGTATCCTCTGGAGAAAATGCGATCAATTTTGATGATGAAAGCTCATTTTTCTGTGGAAGTAATAATTCCCGTCCCATAATATATTGATTTAGCGAGCTGATCCCATTTAATCTTGAAATTAGATCAACATCCATATTGAATTGTCTGCTGATTGACCTGAGTGTGATCTTATCAAGCTCAATAAAATTAAAATCTAATTGACCAGACACCCAATCAATACCTGGAATGATTAACGAATCTCCTGCAAATAATCCCAATTCTGCTGCTGAAGGGTTTTCTGCAATTAGATCTTCAATTGGGATATGAAATCTATTGGCAATTCCATATAATGAATCACCAGCTTGAACAACATAATAAGCTTCATTTTCAGGTTCTTCAGCGTATGTATCTTGAACATTGCTGAAGATAAATCCAAAGATGAGAACTAATAAAAAGCTTTTAAATAAATTCGATCTTGTCGCCAATTGAAAATTCCTTCAACCTTTTTGGTGAGATCTCCAAAACATATTTTGCTGGAGCCCTTGGAATTTGAAATGAAATAAATGGGTATGCAGTCCTTGTATCAACAACGATCCCATCTTCATTTATCCAAACGATGCCAAGCTTAAAAAAAACAAAGACCATATGAATACTGGTTGCAATGCGGCTTTGAATTTCTTCGACCAATAATAAACCCTGATCTTCTTTTATTCCAGCCCTAAATGTATAACCGCGAAGTTTGCATAAAAATGAATCGCAAATTTTTATGCTAATTGGTTTCATTAACGTTTTGGATCTGTTTTTTACTTCTTTGTTATTCATTTTTCAGGAATTAATAATTTAGTTATTTTGCCAGATCATCAATGATCGTAAACAAATCATTTGGTTCGAATGGTTTAGTAATATACCCGTCTGCTTTAGCGATCTCAAGTCCGAGTACTTTGTCAATGTCCTGGGCTTGTGAAGTAACGATCACAATCGGGATTGATCTCGTTTCCTCGTCTTCACGGATCTGGCGAAAAACATCCCATCCATCGATGTTTGGCATCATTAAATCTAACAGGATCACATCAGGTTTGTTGGTTTTTGCAAGGACAATCCCCTCCTCACCTTGCTTTGTGGCTGTAACTTTATACTTTCCAGAACGTTCAAGCAATAGAGTGACAAGTTCGATCAAATCAATTTCATCTTCGATATATAGAATTTTAATAATCCTGTCATTCATTAAACACTCCTGTTTATTACCTATAAGTAGTTTACTCAAATCGAACTAAATTGGAAAGCGCTTATTATCCTGAATATCATCACCCAAATGGTATAATACCGTTTGAATTTTTGAAAAGAGGAAAATACATGATTGATGCAAACGAGCTTAGAAAGGGTGTTACCTTCACCCTTGATGATCAGTTATTCAAAGTGCTGGATTATCACCATCACAAACCTGGACGCGGATTAGCTACAATTAAAGTTAAAGCCATCAACCTCAGAACTGGTGCCAATATTGAAAAAACATTCAGCTCCAGCGAAAAGGTTGAGAATATCCGACTTGATTATCACAATGCACAGTACCTGTATAACGATGGTGATTATTACTATTTCATGGATACTGTAACATTTGAGCAACCCGCATTCCCCAAAGATTTGCTTCAGGATAGTGCAAAATTCCTCAAAGAAGAGATGGAAGTCAAACTCACCTTCTTTGGCAACGAAGCACTTGATATTGAACTGCCAACTTCAGTTGAATTAAAAATAATTCAAGCTGACCCTGCAGTTAGAGGTGACACAGCAACTGGAGTTCAGAAAAAAGTAATCTGTGAAACAGGTCTGGAAGTATCAGTTCCTGCATTTGTAGTGACCGGGGATGTTATCAAAGTAGATACAAGAACTGGTGATTACCTAACCAGGGCTTAACCTCAATATGAAAACTCCTGCTGGAAAAGAGTGCTCATTCTTCTTTGGTGATTACTATCGTGGGCGTGATAGGGAAGAATGCAGACTTCTTTTAGATCATGGTCTCCAATGGAAACCTGATCTATGTTTAACATGCCGGATGCCTGGAATTCAGCAAGCTAATGGTTGTGAAGATATGATCTTCACTCCCAAGCTCTTCAGACCTCTCCTAATCCTAAAGCAGCAAGTCCGTTTAGAAACATTTTGCAAAAAGAATAATGTAAGAGTAGATGTGCCAGAAATTGGATGCGGAGACTGTGTACCAACACTAAACTTCATCATGGTGGACGAAAATGATACTTCTGATTGACCTCGATGACACCTTACTCGCAAACGACATGGATATTTTTATCCCTGCCTACCTCCAAAAACTGGGAGAGCATTTAGCAAACCTGCATGATCCCGGGAAATTGATCGAGCAGTTGTTAACAGCAACTCAATCAATGCTGACGAATACAGATCCAAGTTCAACACTTAAAGAAAGGTTTGATCGGGATTTTTACCCTGTTTTGGGTTTAGATTATGATAAATCAGCTATTCAGATATTAGATTTTTATAATAATAAATTCCCGAAACTGAAATCTGTTACTCAAAATGTGCCTTCGGCATATGAGTTGATCAAAGATTCAATTAGCAAAGGTTATAAGATAGTCATTGCTACTAATCCGCTATTCCCCAGGATCGCAATTACTCAGAGATTAAAGTGGGCTGGATTGGAAGATTTCATTGATGAATTCGAGATCATCACTTCTTATGAGAATTTCCACTTCACAAAACCCAACCCAGCTTACTATGCTGAGATAATCGCCCAATTAGGATGGCCCGAAGAGCCTATCATAATGATTGGGAATGATCAGGAATTAGACATTAAAGCAGCAAATAAATTAGGAATTGCTACCTATTGGGTAAATCCAAATACAAATGTCATTCACCCGAACATTATGGATGGGCAGCCAGCATCAGCTGAGGGGGACCTTTCCCATGTCACCCATTTCTTACAAAACAGCCCGGTGGAATACTTTAAATCACAATTCAAATCACCGGATTCGATCAAAGCAATCCTGCTTTCAACTCCAGCTGCGATCAAATCTTTACTCTCACAGGAACTGAGTACAAAAGAACTTGAATTCAAAGATATTGAAAGTTGGGGATTTTGTGAGATCCTTTGTCATCTACGGGATGTTGACCTGGAGATAAATATCCCCCGAATCAAACAGATCCTTGAAAAAGAAAATCAGTTCATTGCTGCTATCGACGCAGATTCATGGGCTATTGACAGGGAATATAGTAAACAGGATTCAAAACAGGCATTAACTGATTTTATATCAGCCAGAAAAGAATTGCTTTCCTATATCTCAGAATTTGATGAAAAATCTTGGCAAAGAACAGCCAGACATTCAATATTTGGCCCTACAACCATGAAAGAATTGCTCCAGATCACAGCCAGGCACGATCGGCTTCATATTCAACAATTTTATAACCAGTTTCACAATATCCGCTCATGATTAGCGCATCTTTCACATAATCTCTGTGTTCTAAAAGTTTATTCAAAACATGGAGAAATATTTTATGCGAAAAAGAGTAGTTGTCACAGGATTAGGTTGTATCACTCCAGCGGGAAATGATGTAGATTCTACTTGGGAAAACCTGAAAAATGGTATTCCTACGGCTGGCAAAGTCACTCGTTTTGATGCTTCTGAATATCGTACGAAAATTGCTGCAGAGGTCAAGGATTTTAATCCTGGCGAGATATTTGGCGTCAAAGAAGCTCGTAGAATGGACAGATTCACCCAATTTGGTCTATTTGCAGCAATTGAAGCTGTCGAGAACGCAAACTTATTAATTAATGACGAAAACAGGGATCGCATTGGTGCCTTGATAGGCTCGGGAATCGGTGGCATAGAAACTATTCAAAAGCAATATTCGATCCTGAAATCCAAAGGCCATTCACGGGTTAATCCCTTTTTCGTCCCCATGATTATCCCGGATGCTGCTGGTTCAATGACAGCCATCCATTTTGATATCCGAGGTCCAAACTTCGCTATCTCCACTGCCTGTGCAACAGGGACAAACACTATTGGCGAAGCTGCTGAGCTTATCAGGCGCGGACAAGCCGATGTAATGCTTGCTGGCGGTGCTGAGGCAGCGATTGTTGAGTCAGCTTTTGCAGGAATGTGCTCCATGAAAGCTATGGCTACGCGAAACGATGAGCCTTTTAAGGCTTCCAGTCCCTTTGATAAAGACAGAAATGGGTTCTTAATGGGTGAAGGAGCCGCTGTGCTGGTTCTTGAATCTCTGGAACATGCACTGGAAAGAGGTGCTAACATCCTCGCAGAAGTGATCGGGTACGGCAGCACAAATGACGCGTTCCATATTTCTGCCCCAGCAGAAGGTGGAGCAGGTGCAATAAAATGTATGGAAATGGCATTGGAAAATGGAGGTTTACAGCTAGAGCAGATCGGTTATATCAATGCACATGGTACCAGTACTCATCTCAATGACAAAATAGAAACCCAGGCAATAAAAACGGTGTTTGGTGATTTTGCGTATGCTATTCCAGTATCGTCAACAAAATCAATGACCGGACACCTTATGGGGGCATCTGGAGCACTTGAGGCTCTTGTTTTAGTAAAAACTCTTCAGGACAACATCCTCCCCCCCACAATAAATTACACAACCCCAGATCCAGAATGTGATCTTGATTATGTTCCAAATTCTTCCCGCAAAAAAGAGAACCAATATGTGATGTCAAATTCATTTGGTTTCGGTGGGCACAATGCAACTATCATCATGGGAAAATATCCTCAGGAGAATTCTAAATGACAACTTATGCACATATCACAGGCTGGGGCATGCATGTCCCCAATAAAATACTCACCAATGCGGAAATTTCCAAAATGGTTGATACTTCAGATGAATGGATCCAGGAACGCTCAGGCATCAAAACAAGGCGAATTGCGGGAAAAGAAGATACAAGTGCTTCTATGGGGGCAGAAGCTGCATTTAATGCCTTAAAAATGGCTCAAATTCACCCACGTGACCTGGATTTAGTGATTGTCTCAACCTCTACGCCTGAACACATGTTCCCATCTACTGCGTCAATTGTCCAAAACCAGATCGGAGCTGTAAATGCAGGCGCATTTGACATTTCTGCCGCATGTACTGGATTTATATTTGCATTGGATATGGCCACTCAGGCGATCCGCAGCGGTTCCATAAAATCTGCAATCGTGATCGGTACTGAGACATTGTCCCGCATCATAGATTGGACTGACCGCGGAACCTGTATGCTATTTGGGGATGGAGCTGGCGCTTTCGTACTCCAGGCCAGCGAAAAACCGGGTGGAGTGATCTCATCTATTATGCGCTCTGATGGATCTGGCGCAGACCTCCTCTCCGTCCCCGCTGGAGGAAGTGCTCAACCAGCCAGTGCAGACACGATCGCTCAGGGCTTGCATTTCGTTCAAATGAAAGGTCGGGAAGTTTTCCGGTTTGCTACAAGGGTAATGGCTAAAGCATCCCAGGAAGCTATTGATAAAGCAGGTTTAAAAATAGAAGATATTTCCATCTTCATTCCGCATCAGGCAAATAAACGTATCATCGAAGCAGCAGCAAGAGGTTTAAAGTTGCCGATCGAAAGATTTGTGATGAATGTCGATAAATATGGGAATACATCTACAGCATCTATTCCTATAGCAACAGTAGAAGCATTTGAATTTGGCAAGTTGAATAAAGGAGATAATGTTGTCATGGTTGGCTTTGGCAGCGGCCTCACATGGGGCGCAGTCAGCTTGATCTGGACAGGCCCACTTGATGCAGAAAAACCAGTCAGATTTGGTTTGCTGTCAATCTTTGTTGGTATTCGCTCATTCCTGAGAAAACTGATCAGATGGATCGAAGGACTGATCTGGGGAAGATGGATACCAAAATAAAAAACCAATAGTTTATAACAATTTGGTATTAATAAATCTCCAATAGATATTTTTCCTGTTTTGTTTTAAAATTGATGGGATATAAGGTTTCCTTTCCTTATTTATCAAAACATAATGTGAACTATCTCACCTTTCTATAGATTGGTATAATAGTCCAGCTTTATGAAATATTAATTTTTGGAGGAAAATGTGAAAACAAGCCAAAACAAGGCTTCATTCATTTACTTTTTGTTCTTCATTACCGTGATGATCATTGTGATCTTTGTGTTCCAGAGTGGACAAGACGACTCTGCAGTTTACATAAATCAGGTTGCAGCTGATGTTCAGACCGGTAAGATTTCGAAGATAGTGGAAAGCATGGGTGATCTGGTTATTACATACCGTGATGGCACACAGAAAAATGCCTACATCGGACATGATACAACGTTGGTCGAACAGTTATTGTCCTATGGAACAACACCAGAGCAACTTATCCCAAGCGATATCAAAATTGAAACAAAAGCACCAAATGCCTGGTCAGGGTTGATGAACATATTGTTCTCAATGATCCCTGTAGCCATTGTAATAGTTGCTTTTTGGTTCTTCTTCAGACAAACGCAGGGGCAGAACAGTTCTGCAATGTCTTTTGGGAAATCAAAAGCACGGATGCTAACCGGAGAAAACCCAACGATCACATTTGCAGATGTTGCAGGTGTTGAGGAAGCCAAAGAAGAATTACTGGAAATTGTCGAGTTCCTGAAAGAGCCGGAGAAGTTCATTGCTCTTGGGGCTAGAATTCCTAAAGGCGTATTGCTTGTAGGACAACCAGGTACTGGAAAGACCTTGATGGCAAAAGCTGTATCAGGTGAAGCCGGTGTGCCTTTCTTCTCAATTTCAGGTTCTGAATTTGTTGAAATGTTTGTTGGTGTTGGCGCCAGCCGTGTTCGAGATCTTTTCGAACAGGCAAAACGCCACTCCCCCTGCATAGTCTTTGTAGATGAGATCGACGCAGTCGGCCGTCAGAGAGGCACTGGGCTTGGTGGAAGCCATGACGAACGTGAACAAACGCTTAACCAATTGTTAGTGGAGATGGACGGATTTGAAACTGACACAAACATCATTATCGTAGCAGCTACAAACCGCCCAGACATCCTGGATCCGGCATTGATGCGCCCAGGACGTTTTGACCGACGTGTAGTTCTTGATCGACCAGATGTCAAAGGTCGCGAAGCAATCCTTGAAATACACACACGTGGGAAACCGCTTGACCCAGAGGTTGACCTTAGCCTTTTAGCAAGAGGAACACCTGGTTTTGTTGGAGCTGACATTGAGAATCTTGTCAACGAAGGCGCTATCCTTGCAGCAAGAAGAGGTAAGAAGAAGATCGGTCAATCCGAACTTCAGGAAGCAATTGAGCGTGTGATTGCTGGCCCGGAACGTAAGAGCCGTTTGATCAGTGAAAGTGAAAAATTGATCATCGCTTATCATGAGGCAGGGCACGCGATCGTCACACATGTACTCCCTAATGCAGACCCAATTTTCAAGGTAACAATTATTCCCCGCGGTATGGCTGGTGGCTACATGATGGCCTTACCAGAAGAAGACCGCACAATGGTCAGCAAGAATAAAATGTTGGAAGACATGGCAGTTGCACTTGGTGGACGTATTGCTGAAGAGTTGGTCTTTGATGACATAACATCTGGTGCTTCAAATGATCTGCAGCGAGTTACTCAAACCGCAAGAACAATGGTAACAAGATTAGGAATGAGCGACAAGCTCGGTTATCGTGTTTACGGAAAGAAAGAAGAGTTGGTATTCCTCGGTCGTGAGATCTCTGAACAAAGAGATTACTCTGATGCAGTCGCAGAAGATATCGACAACGAAGTCATGAAACTGGTTGATATTGCATATAAAAAAGCAAGAACGATCCTCGAGAAATACAGCGACAAACTTGAACTTATCGCCAATAAATTGATCGAGATCGAAACATTATCGAAATCTGAATTTGAAGAGCTGTTCCCCCGACCAACTGAAAAAAGAATTGGTGGCACACCTTCATTGTTGGACAGTAAAACATAAAACAAAAAGGACGGGAAATTACCCGTCCTTTTTTTATTTAATCACTTAATTCATTCGTTTGCTTCTTTGTGCATCCTCTGAAGCTCTCGTCTCAATAGTTTACCAACCCCGGATTTTGGAAGCTCAGAAATAAATTCTACCTCTTTTGGAACCTTATATCTGGCGAGATCTTTTTTGCACCATTCTTTGATCTCCTCAGGTGAAACTGTCTGCCCTTCTTTAGTTACGATCCAGGCTTTGACAGCTTCTCCACTAATAGGATCAGGTATACCTGCAGCCCCCACTTCCATAACAGCTGGATGCCCCATAATCACTTCTTCTACTTCTCTTGGCCAGACCTGGAATCCACCGGGCTTGATCAATTCTTTCTTGCGATCAACGATATAGAAATATCCATCTTCATCCATATATGCTATATCACCTGTAAACAACCAACCATCCCTCAGTGCGTTTTCTGTTTCGGATGGCATGTTGTGATAACCTTTCATGACCATTGGCCCCTGAAGAATTAATTCTCCGATCTCATTTGGTGCCATTTCTTTCTTCCCCGTCTCCACATCTACGATCTTGCAATTAACGTCTGAAAGGGGCAATCCGATCGAACCCGGTTTGTTTTCACCATTAATTGGATTACAATGCGAAGCAGTTGGGGCTTCTGATAAACCATAGCCTTCCACTAATTTCCCACCTGTTATGCGTTCGAACTCAATTTTTGTCTCATACAGCAAAGGAGCAGAGCCAGATAAACAGAAATCGATCGCACTGAGATCATACTTGCCAGCTAACACATCAGGATTATTATTGATAGCGTTGTACATGGCAGGAACACCGGGGAATATGGTTGCCTTATATTTCGATAGATTCACAAGAACATCTTGAACATCTCTTGGGTCAGGTGTCATCACCATTGTAGCTCCCACCACAACACCATAATTCAATCCAACCACCATTCCATAAACGTGATACAAAGGTATTGCAAGGCAAACCACTTCCTCACCGGGTTTCCCTGTTTGGTTCCACGCGTTGATCTGCAATGTGTTTGCTACTACTACTCGATGTGGTGCAATAACGCCTTTGGAAATTCCCGTCGTCCCACCGCTATATTGGAATAAAGCAGGATCATCGGCAGTTATATCAATGTCTGGCTTATCTTCTGGATCGAATTTTTCGATCAGATCATACATCCAAACATCATCATCCCTAAGATCAACTTTAAAACCGCCCTTCTTTTCTTTTGCGATCGTAAACAATGCGCGCAGCAAAGGCGGAAGTGTTTCTTTGATATTCGTTGCTACGATCTTCTTAATTTTTGTCTTGTGCTGGATGTTCTTTACTTTTTCATAATTGTTGGTCATCAAGACCATTAATTCCACACCGGCGTCATTGACTTGATATTCGATCTCCCTCTCCGTGTAAAGTGGATTGGTAGCAACAACTATTCCACCAGCTTTCAATATCCCATAAAATGCGATTAGGAATTGAGGAGTGTTGGGCATGAATAAACCCACCCGATCTCCCTTCTTCAATCCTATTGATGCGAAACCAGCAGCCAGACAATCACTAAGAGCGTCCATCTCTTTATAAGTGATCTCTGCTCCCTTAAATATTGTACATACTCTATCTGGATATTTTGCTACAGTATCTGCCAGAAATTGCTGCAAGGTAATGTCAGGATACTCTTGAGTATGAGGAACACCTTCGTCATAAAAATCTAACCACGGATACTTTGCCATCTTCTCCTCCAATGATTGCTTAACACGGAAATTAAAACCCTTAATTTGAGTATAGGAATTCCGGTAACTTAAGTCAAACTTTATGGAAATATTGGTGAAATATCTATGATTTTGGCAATATTTTAAGGTTAATCAGATCAGAAATGATTGATTCCAGCGGATTTTGATTCATCTGATACCAATTTATTTCAGGATCGGTTTGCTTGAACCATGTATTTTGGCGGCGCACAAACTTTTTTGTCTGACGTTTAATATCATCAATTGCATCTTCCAGATCGATTTCGTTACTCAAATATGAGGTCAATTGTGAATAACCAATTGCAGAAAAAGCTCTTGTATCCCTTGAATATCCTTTCGCCAGCAATTGCTCCACTTCCTGAAGAAATCCTTGCTGCATCATCAAATCAACACGTTTTTCAAGTCTCTCAAATATCTCTGATCTATCTCTCTGCAACCCAACTTGGTAAACCCTGTATGGCAGGTCTTCCTTCTTCCGCTGCTCAGAAAATAAACGCCCAGTGCTGAATATCACCTCAATCGCCCTGATCGTTCTTCTTAGGTTATTGGGCTCCATTTTCTCTGCTGCAATTGGATCGATCATCTGAAGTTTTCTATATAGTTCAGTTCTGCCAATCTCTTCTGCCCAGGAATTTAACGCTGATCTCAATTCTGGATTTTCTTCTATTTTTGGGATCACCCAGCCTTGCGTTAATGCATTGATATACTGCCCAGTACCACCAACGCAGATCGGCACCTTGCCCCTGTTCTGAATATCAGATATTAATCTTTGTGCTTCCACCTTCAATTTTGATAGGCTCCAATGTTCGTTGGGGTCACAAATATCTATCAGATGATGTGGTACACACTCTCTTTCTTCTATTGATGGCTTTGCAGTTCCAATATTCATCCCTCTATAAAATAAGCGCGAATCAACTGAGATTATCTCCCCATTAATTCTTTCTGCAAGCTCAATAGATAGATCTGTCTTTCCAACAGCAGTCGCACCAAGAATCATTATCACCCATGGCAAATTCTTCTTACTCATTGATATCCTCAAAGTGCAGTATTTCATCAGATCCATCAGGAAACAATTTGATAGCCAGCAGATCCATTCGCCAATCCAGTTCTTCTTCAGTATGCTCTTCCAGAAAACAAAAAGCTGTTGAGATCATGCAATCGATCTTTTTCTGATCAATTGAATCCTCTGGATTTCCAAAAGCTTCATTTGTCCTTGTCTTTACTTCAAAGAATATTATTTGATCTTCCAACTTCCCAATAATATCGATCTCACCATATCTTGAATAATAATTCCTATCGAGGATCTCATAACCTTTTTTAAGAAGATAGGATTCAGCGATATCCTCACCCATGTTCCCAATCTTCTTTGCCGAATATTTTTTTTGTCCGTTACCAACCATATATCACCATTAGCTGATTATACTTAATTAATTGGAACTTGCTCTCAATTTTATCAAATCCCAGTTAAATAAAAAAAGCAAAGATTTTCATCCTTGCTTTTTATCTTTTCAATGTCCAGATTATGGCATTTCCAGAATTGCAACACTTCCTATTCCGGAATTAATTCTCATATCAACTCTGTTATCTGATGTTGTATAGAGATCATTTGTGTACACATTGCCTTGGTTTTCATATCCATCAGGAACATTGAAGGTACTTATGCCTTTATCAATTATGATCCTGACCCCAAGCCCCTCAGGAATATAAACTACCAGTTCTCCAATCCCCCCGTCAATATCTACATCGTAATCTCCACTCTCAGGCAACTCAAGGATTACCTCGCCAACTCCCATGTTAAGATCTAAATCCAGAAGATCCATATCCTTCAAGTACATTTTTACCTGGCCAACACCAGTCTCTATATTCAGGGAAACCGGGAAATTATCATTAATCTCAATATCCCATCTATATCCTTCTTCAACTTTGAAAGGAATACCCTGGATTTTTCTTTCATATCCCAAATGATACGAGTAGCTTTCTCCTGATCTAAAACTTTCAGAAATTTCTGAACCTTCAAGAATATCAAGTTCACCGCTCAGGAGCAAAGCATCATCGTCTGAAGTTGACAAAGTCATCTGCCCAACACCAAAGTCTATTTCAATATCCGCTGAGGTGGAGTCAGGCATATCTACTGAAACATGTTCGGTAATAATTTCTTGATCGCCAATAAAGAATCGATGCCCTCGATTTCCTAAAGCAAATATTATTATCAAGCCAATTATTATAAAATGACCAAAATTCACTCTCCGACCAAGTAACAGATCCAGTCCCATAGCTATTATGATAACTGGCCAAAACTTGGCGATAAAAGTCCATACATCAAAATCCAATATATTTAAATTTGACAAAAGCAGCATTAACCCAAGCGAGATTAGAATGATCGGAAACATGATACTTGGTCCTTTTTCTTTACGCCATTGATTACTCATTGTCATCACCTCGTCTTAATGTTGTCCACAGCATTACTCCTCCTAAGAGGATGAATACTGCACCCCAGAAATTATCAGTTACTATGCTGTAGACTCCTGGGTAAAAATTCCAGAATACTGCTACCACACCTGCTATGATT
>JAUWSD010000200.1 GCA_030610225.1 Chloroflexota bacterium | reverse complement strand
TCATTGAACGGTGAATGTATCACGCCAATTGGTTCGAATTCTATCTTCATTACTTCGTTATCTAATTCCTGACAGCGTTGATAAAGTCAGCCAATAAGCCGTAGGCGGTGGTGTGGGGGCTGGGGTCGTCTTCAATGATGGACAGTTTACCAAGCACATCGGATTCAAACTGGGCGATCGAAGTAGTGCCAGAGATGTTGTAGAGGATAGAATCAGTACCGACCAGCTCTGGTTTGACAGTAGCTTTGACTTTATTGCCTTCTTTCCAGGCATGTGCTACCAGCTTATAGCGTTTGTTCTGGGTTTTGGCTTCGGCGATCATTTCCGGGGTGATATCCTCGATACCTTTGCGCTCGACGAAATCTGGTATGAAGGGGTGGTCCATCAGGACTGTTATCTTAGCTGAGATCTTGATGGCAGCGTCCCAACCATGCAGGTCTCCGCTGGGGTCAGTCTCAGCGATTCCGATCTCCTGAGCATATTTGATAGCTTCATCGAAGCTGTCGCCTTCTTCCATACGGGTGAGGACCAGGTTGGTGGTGGAGTTCAGTACACCCCAGATGCCTGTCACATTCACGGCTGGCAGTTCGCGGAACACGCCAAAGACTGGCGCTCCGTCCATTACGGTCGATTCAAAGTAGAACTTTAATCCATTATTGACAGCCATTGCATACAGGCGGCGGAAGTCATGTACAACAGGGCCTTTATTGGCGGTGAATGCGTGCATGCCGTTTTCCAGCGCGGCTTCAATATGTGAGATTGCTGGCTGGCCATCTTTGTAGCTGACTGGCGTGGTTTCAAACATTGCATCTGCTCCGCTGGTTTTTATAAACTCAGTCATATCTGAGGGAGCAGGGGCTGTAGATAGCTCGTCCAGTGAGCGCCCACTCGACATTATTTCAAGCGCTTTTTCCAGGTCAATCCCGTCCAGGTTGATGGCCTTGCCGTGAGAATCAGTGGCAATTGCTGTAACTTTTGCTTTGGTGGAGTAGCGGTATTGAAGCTCTGTATTTTTATCCAGAAGCAGGCGTGCAAAGGCCTGCCCGACATTTCCGAAACCGATTAGCGCCAGCTTGTATTCTTTCATCTGAACCTCTTTCTTGATAGTCTTATTTATTATTAATTTAATAAGCGACTTAGATTAGTTAATTATTTTTCATAATTATACTGGAGGCCAGGGATATGGGGAAACCTCTTCTCCGGGAACAGGGAAGGTGCCCTCCTCCAGAAGACTTACTACTCTCTGCTGCATGGCCTGAAGTTCCTCAGCTGAGATGTGATCCAGGATGTTTTTGATGAACTCGGAGCCGGGTTCAAATTTTTCTTTGAGGGCGGATAACTGGTCGAGTAGATCTCCAGGGATCGGCATACCGGCAAAATCCCAAACCACAGTACGCAGCTTTGGCTTTTGATGAAAGGAAACTCCATGGTCTATTAGCCAGTAGTTCATATCTTTATCCCGCAGGATATGTCCGCCTTTGCGGTCTGTGTTGTTGATGACTGCGTCAAAAAGAGCGACCGGCTTGAGGGAAAGCTTTTCAGCGGCACTGAGCTTGAAGTATGTGATCTCTGGGTCGTGGGGGATGAAATACTGCAGGGAACCTTCACCCTCTGGAGCATTCGTTCGATAAACTGTCGGCGGCACCATATACCACCCACCTGCTTCGCTTACCAGATAAGCGGCTGTCTCACGCTTCCCCAACGATTCTTCCGGGAAATCCCACAGTGGACGTTCCCCACGGGCAGGTTTATAGACCGCCGGGATGCTTTCATCTTTGTATGCGACATGGCAGAGCAAGGTGAAGTTTGAGCCCCAGGCGAATTGACCTTCGACCTTTATTTCTCCATTATTGAGGATATTCAGAATGCGGGTTTTATCTTTGATCGATAACATAAGCAGATATTCTAATGTTTATGTCCGTTCTTGCGGGAGCAGAAATGTCCTGCTGGGTCTACCGGTTGACCGCATTGGACACACTTAGGTCTGCCACGGTTAGCAACCTCGCTGCCCCAACTGATGAATGCCCTGATCTGCTCGCGTGTACACCAGAAATGGACCTCATCTCCTGTCTCTTCATATCCAAGAGGCACTTCTCTGGTGATCAGGTTTACCAGATCTGATTCACCGTCATAGCTGAGCCCAAACTCGGAGATGCGGAAAAGGGGATCATCAGGTTTATCAATGAACATCTTGTTTTCATCATAAGCGGGGGAGGATTCAGCCAATTGAGGAAGGCGCTGGCGTATCTCTGCCAGGAACTGCTCAATACCAACTGACAATGACTGGATCTGGAATTTCTCTGTCACCAGGGTTACTGAGACATCTTCGGTATAGGCCTGAATGTAAAAAGTACGCTCACCGGCTGGGCCGAGGGCGTCAACTGTAATATGTGTTACTGGTTTGAGTTCGATAATATTGTTTTCTGCCATTTAGAGCACCATTAAGAGTATATCATTTTTGATCTGAGGTACTCTGATAGACGATGTGGTTGAGAGTGATCAGTCGGTATTTGTCTATTCCATAGAAAAGGGAGGTGACCGAAGCTGGGTGGATCATCAGGCGCTGAAAATTATCGAGCGGGAGACCAATAAAATATGCAGCTGCCAGCTTGAT
>JAUWSD010000063.1 GCA_030610225.1 Chloroflexota bacterium | reverse complement strand
TGCAAATATCCCTTATTACATAACCTCTGCTCTGATAAAGAAATTAATTGAGCATGAGATCAGACCAAAAAGGCTGGTTCTGACAGTTCAAAAAGAGGTTGGAGAACGGATTTGTTCCAAGCAGGGGGATCACAGCATCTTGTCATTAAGTGTGCAAGTATATGGAAAACCGAGAGTCAGCTCGGTGATAAGGGGAAACTCTTTTTTTCCAGCACCCAAAGTAGATTCGGCGGTAATTCGCATAGACATAATGGGTGATCCGGCTGTAAATAGGGAGAAAATACCGATTTTCTTTAGATTGGTAAAGGCAGGGTTCTCCCAAAAAAGAAAAATGCTCAGGAATACTATCTCAGCAGGAATGCATTGGAATAAGGAAAAAACCGAAGAGATACTGAATAAAGCGGGGATAGATCCGAAGGCTAGAGCACAAACTTTGTCAATTGACGATTGGAAAAATCTGACAGATCTTGTTTGCAATCTAAAAGATTAGATCTATTTGATCAATAATCTGCCAGCTATCACTTGGGGGATATCGGTTAAATTGTCCCATGAAAGAGGATTACGATTCTCAATACCACCAATATCAAAACTGGATTCTTCATAGGCATCTAATACAAAACCAGCTTTAAATGCTTCATTCAGGATCATGCTTAATGGGCGGTGATAGAAATAATGGGGGTTAGGTTCGTTTGGTGCACCCATAGCTATCTGAACTTTTGGTTCAAGGTAATGGGTTATTTTCATAGAATAATCAACAACTCTTTCTCCATCTCTCTCCCCTGCATTTATCGAGATACTTGGTAAATTAGAGTTGAATGACGGGTGCGAGGTTACAAATACAAAATATCCATCTGCTTTCAGAAGTTTCCTGCTGGCGGAAAACAATGGAAAAATTTTAGGCATATCCATCAAGGCCATTGTTGAGATAACTGCGTCAAATTGTCCTTCACCCAGAGTTAATAACTCATCATAGTTTGTAGCATCAAGGACCTGGTACTTAATCAGATCGTCATATCCTTGATAGGCTTTGGCTCTATTGATCAATTCCAGACTGAAGTCAACTGCAGTCACATTCGCCCCCATATCGGCTAAAGCTCTTGCCATTGCGCCATTTCCGCAGCCAACATCAAGGATCAGTTTACCTCTTACATTTCCCAGTAGTTTCTCAACATTCGGACGCACAAGTTGATTATGAAATTGATTTCCTTTTTCTCCATGCAGGTTGTCCCAGAACTCAGCTTTTTTATTCCACTGATCTTTTCCTTCATGGTTGAGGGCTTCTGGTTTCTTCATTTTTCCAGATCTCTGTATGCGAACTTCACCTGCCATAATCGGAAGGCTGCTTCAAGCTGGATTTTGAAGTTCATCTTTGAGTTTCCCAACTGACGGTCTGCGAAATAGATCGGGACCTCTCCAAATTTGAGCCCGATTTGATTGGCGACATGTGCCATCTCAACCATGAAAATATACCCATTGGAACGGATACGATCCAAGGGCATCTTTTCAAGAGCTTCTCTTTTCCACATGCGAAAACCACCGGTAGTATCTTTGAGGGGGAGGGAGAGAATTGTTTTAGCGTAGAAATTGCCCCATCTGGATAAAGCTTTTCGCCATAAGGGCCAGTCCTTATCAACGGAGCCGCCGGGTATATATCTCGATCCGACTGCTATATCACAGCCTTGAAGTTTATCTATCATTGCTGGGAGTTTTTCAGGTGGGTGTGAGAGATCGCTATCCATCTGGCCGATCACATCTGCACCAGCTTTGATCGCTTCACCAAATCCGTACAAATAAGCTGATCCAAGCCCCGCTTTCCCTTTACGGTGGAGAACAGAAACTTTACCGGGGTATTTATCTGCCAGCTCTTCAGCAAGCTTGCCAGTTCCATCGGGGCTGTTATCATCAACAATTAATAAGCTCAAATCGGGAATATGATTAGCAAAGATGGCTTCAAAGAGGATAGGAAGATTTTCTGATTCATTATAGGTCGGTAAAACGATAGTAATTTTCAAAATGATTTCCTTAAATATTTTTTGAATTATATCTTGGATTGTATTAATGCTGCTTGATTTTAGATTATATCTCTTAGATCTTGACAAGCTCTTCTCATCTCCAGCAGGATCAGCCCAAGTTTTCCCCTTATACTGGCCATCACTGTCAGGACAGCTTCATTACCTATAGACATCAAGACCACATAGCCATGTTTACCCCGAATATAAACCTGGTTCAATTCTCCGCGTCCAAGTTCACTGGCAATTCTGTCACCAAGAGAAAGCATAGCAGCAGACATCGCAGATACGCGATCTTCTTCGATCTCTTCATGCAGTGCAGCAGCAATAGACAATCCATCCATGCTCACTATTGCTGAACCTTCAATATCAGGTGAAGACATATGCATCTCCCTCAACCTGTCAACCATTTTTTGATTTTTGGAACCAGCCAAAATGACTCTCCAATCGTAGTTCTATTTCTATCTGATTTTAAATCTATTTTCAAATTTGCATAGCGAAATCTTAGTGTCAAGTTCGGGGGAATTCGATTTGCTCGACATGCTATAATCATTTTTAATCATCAGATCTGAAAGGGAATATTTATGCTGATCCATTCCGCATCACAATTGATCACACTTGAAGGCGGTCCGCAGAGAGGTTCAAAATTGGGGGAATTGGGGGTAATTGAGAATGGTGCTGTCCTTATTCGTAATGGACTTATAGAAAAAGTGGGTGGTACTGAAGCTCTTATAAACAATTATCCAGATGAAGAAAGATTCGATGCAAAAAATCGAGTTGTAATGCCGGGATTTGTGGACCCGCATACACATGCAGTGTGGGTTGGTGACCGCGCAAATGAGTTTGAAGCCAAGTTGGCAGGGAAAACCTATTTGGAGATCCTTGCAGAAGGTGGGGGAATATTATCAACAGTCAGTGCGACTCGGAATGCCAGTTTGGACGAACTAAAAACTCAATCGAAAGAAAGATTGATGTCGATGTTCAAGCATGGGGCTACGACCATAGAAGTAAAAACAGGATACGGGCTTGATCTTGAAACTGAATTGAAACAACTTCAGTCCATATTGGATTTGGATGAAGAGGGGCCCTGGGATCTCGTTCCAACCTTCCTGGGTGCCCATGCTGTACCTCAAGAGTATGAGGATAACCCTGATGGATATGTCGATTTGATATGTAATTCGATGCTTCCTGAATTGATCAATTGGTGGAATCAGAGCGCAAAGGGACGCAGTTTGCCATTTGTAGATGTTTTCTGTGAAACCGGGGCATTTTCATTAGACCAATCAAAAAGGATATTGAGTTCTGCAAAAGAACTCGGGTTTCCTTTGAAGATCCATGTTGATGAATTTGATAACCTGGGGGGTGCTTCTATGGCTGTTGAGTTGGGGGCCTATTCTGCTGACCATATTGTAATGACTTCTGAAAATGACATCAAAGCAATGGCGAAGAGTGATCTGGTTGGTGTTTCATTGCCTGGAACACCGTTTGGGTTGGCTCACAAAGAATATTCACCAGCGAAATCAATAATCGGGAATGATGGTTATCTGGCAATTGCCAGCGATTTGAATCCAGGAACGACCTGGGGTGAGAATCCGCAGATGATTATTGCGATCGCCTGCAGGTATATGAAACTGACCCCGGCACAGGCAATTGCTGCATACACTATCAATGCTGCAAAAGCTGTTGGAAAACATGCTGAAATTGGCTCAATAGAACCCGGTAAAAAAGCCGACCTACTGGTCCTTTCAATAGCAAATTACCAGCAGCTTGGTTACAGGTATGGCACTAATCTGGTTGATACCGTGATCAAGGATGGAAATATAATAAACTATAGGAATTAAGTATGAGCAATGCGAACATCAACGACCTGATCGAGATTGCCAGAAAAGCCGGAGATGTAATTAGAACTGGTTTTGACAGCACGAATGAGATCTCACTGAAAAGTGAGATCGATCTTGTTACGGAAACCGATAAAAGAGCGGAAGAATTAATATTATCAGAGATCAAAAGGAAATATCCTGAGCACAATATCATTGCTGAAGAAAGTGAGAATAGCATTTCATTTGCTGAGCATGTATGGATGATCGATCCTTTGGATGGGACAACGAATTTTGCACATAAACTCCCGATCTTCAGTGTCTCTATTGCTTATTTATATCAAGGTGAGATTGTTCTAGGGGTTGTCTATGACCCGATCAAGGATGAAATGTTTTATGCAGAGAAAGAAAATGGGGCATTTCTGAATGGAGAGAAGATTCGGGTTTCAGATACTGTTGATTTAGCAAAAAGTCTGGTGATAACTGGTTTTCCTTATGATAGATTCCAAAATTACGATAATAACCTTGATAATTTCAGCAGGATGGCATTGAAGGTTAGAGGGATCAGGCGTTTAGGTTCTGCCGCCTTGGATCTATGTTACATCGCAGCTGGACGGGCAGATGGGTATTGGGAGATCAGGCTGGAGGTCTGGGATATTGCAGCAGGCACATTGATCGCCAGGGAAGCGGGGGCAGTTGTTACGAACAGGCTTGGGAATCAAGATGTGCTACAGCAGCCGATAAGTGTGACAGCAGCAAACCCGAGCTTGCACCCAAAGATATTGGAAGTAATCGTTTAGTTAAGGGATGGGATTGGAATTCAACCAGACAGCACCTAAATATAATTCAAGATCGTAAGCTGCATCGGGATCATATTCGACAAGGATTCGGGCGTTCTCCAAACCTGCTAAAGAAATAAGCCACTCAATCGTATATGGGTTCCCGGTGTGATCGATGATCAAACCTTGATATTGGTTTTCAACTGTCGCATTACTGGATATAGTTTGAGATCCTAAAGTGTTGAAGTATTCGCTAGTTCTAACCTCAATATCAAAATCAGATGTTCCGTTATAAATGATCATATTTGCAGCTTCTGTCTGCATATTTTCCACAAGAGTACCTTCAAGCTGCGGTGCTACAGCACCACCAGATGGGAATAGTTCATCTCTTAGTGCACGGATCTTATCCGTGAGGGGGATCAGGATTGCGAGCTCATCAGGAGAATCTCCAAATAAAACTGATGATTCATCAATAATACCCATTTTAATATTTTCTAACTCAACCTTGATGGCTAGATATGCGAGCTTGATAGCATCATCTAATGAGAGATTGGTGCTAACACCTGACGACAGTTCGGAATAAATCTGAGGAGCATTTACGATAAGCATTGAAAAGATCTCGGGGAGAACCAATCTGTCTCTGATGCCAATGATAACCTGCTGCTGCCGCTCTGCTCTGGCAAAGTCTCCACCCTCAGTATGTCTTGCTCGAGCATACGCTAGGGCAAGTTCTCCTTCCAGCACATGAGTGCCAGCGGGGATATTTACCGGTGGTTTTGGCCCAATTGGGTCAACTGTAATTGGAAATGGGATATCCATTTTTACGCCATAAATAAGATCAATGAATTTAACAAAAGTGGCAAAATCTACCTGAACATAATAGTCAATTGGCAATCCAAAGAATTCTTCAACGGTTTTCATTGCCAGGCCGGGACCACCGCCAGGCAGCTTATATATATCACCGTTGTAATATGCAGTGTTGATCTTTGCAGGGCCAAAGCCTGGGATATTCACCCATAGGTCTCTGGGGATCGAAAGTATGCCAACTTCCATTGTGACCGGGTCCAATGAAACGAGGATCATGGTGTCAGATCTGTATGCAGGTTCCT
Organism: Chloroflexota bacterium; assembly: GCA_030610225.1. GTDB lineage: Bacteria > Chloroflexota > Anaerolineae > Anaerolineales > UBA11579 > JABJGH01. The sequence goes on along the minus strand of JAUWSD010000063.1, from coordinate 1,501 downwards.
CCGCTTCCCAGTCACGATAATCAAGCCCGAGGAGCAGAATCGTAACTCGTTCATTTCCATCCCAGGGAACAGCTGTGGGGAGCAGAATTGGATTTAGATCAAGTGTTGGCTGGGGAGTGAGATCAGATGGCAAACTTGTTGCATCTGACGGGATAAGGTCTACCAGGGCAGAAATACCCTCTCTTCCCAATGAATTTGTCAGCTTGAAGGAGTAAAAGGAAATGAATATCCCTATTATAAACAGGATGAATATCAGGATCAGTGATTGTTTATTTGAAGCTAAGAATTGCTTAAATTTATTCATAGTTAGGTTTTATTCTATGGTGTAGGAGTTTCAGTAATTGGCGGGGGAGTGCCATCAGTTGGGATCGGGGTTTCAGTCGGGGTTATTAATGGATCGATTGTTGGTGTTGGCGTGCTGGTGGGGGCAGGAGTTTCTGTAAGAAAGAAACATTGTTCATCGACATATACAAAAGTCGGCTGAATGTTGTCATCATTCATTGCCAATAATGCTGTATTGTAATAATTTTTAGCTTCGCACCAATCAGATTGCGTGGCCATATTGTCTGCATGCTGGACCAAGGACAGCCAATAACGTGTGAAAGAGGTCATGCCTGTGGAATCGCGCAGGTTAGGTGCCATATTGACCACTTGGCCATAATAGTACGCTGCAAGATCTGGGGCTGCGATCCAGAAACCATTTCCCAGGAGGTAATATCTTGCCCATTCACGATATGAAAGAGAGTATTGATCCAATGGGCCAAATTGTTCAGCGAGTGTGAAATCATATAAACCCGTTTCTAACTGACCAAGGTAGAGTATGCGATATGAACCACGTGCAAGCAGGGATACATACATGAGGCCATCAACATCTGCAGATCGATAATCAGGATCAATTAATCGTAAGTAGGCCAGATTATCAATAGCTAATGACCATTCTCCATCATCGATCTGAGTTACAGCGCGATTGAATAATTCTGACTGATCCTGTGTGTCACGTGTTGGTGTAGCTGTTGGTGTGGGGGGGATCTGGGTGGAGGTAGAAGTTGCATTCATGATCGTTTTCACTTCAACCAACTTGTCAAATGCCATTGTGAAAGTTTCATCCTGGTCATAGATATAACTCAGGCGATTAATTGCTCTTTCATAAAAGCCGTTTTCGATCTCATCCAAGGCCAGGAAATATTCATCTATCAACTGGGCTTTAACTGTTGCCCTAATCGTTTTTTCTTTTTCATAATTTCCAGTGTAAAAACCCGAAAAAGAAGAAATTAAAATTGTTAGCAATATAAAGAGAAGGGCTATCGGTATGATGTATTTTGGCTTGATCCAAACATTCCTGCTTTTGTTTTGTTTAGCAGGTTTCCTATCCCTTCTAGTTGGAGGCTTATTACTGGTTTCATCCATGATGCGCTAATTTTACACCAATACATGCTTTTCATCTAAGAAAACAAAAGACCACATCCTCCTCCAGGTATGTGGTCTTTTAAAGAATGGCAAT
>JAUWSD010000178.1 GCA_030610225.1 Chloroflexota bacterium | reverse complement strand
GTTAACCCGATGGCATATTTTCCTCGCCAGGCGCTCATAATCCCTCCCAACTGATTTGAGTCATCGGTCTCAGTCATTCTACATTGTAGTTTGGTATTGAAAGAATGTCAATTAAATCATGCTAATAAGTGTTAAAAAAGTAAACCTTCCACAAGAAATCTTTGTGGAAGGTAATAGGTACACACTTTTGATTAAGTAAATTTTTCTCCAAAATGGCAGGCAATTGTATGCCCGGGTTCAATTTCTCTTAATTCGGGTTCTTCCCTTCCGCAAATGTTCTCTGCATAAGGACAGCGTGGATGGAATCGGCAGCCAAATGGAGGATTAAGCGGGCTGGGTACATCACCTTCCAGAATGATCCGCTCTCGCTTTTTAGTTGGATCAGGCAGAGGTACAGCAGACATTAATGCCACTGTATAGGGATGTAGTGGCTTCTCGAATAAACTATCCCGGGATGCCAATTCAACAATTTTCCCCAGATACATCACAGCTACCCGGTCAGATATGTGTTCTACAACAGCAAGGTTATGAGCTACAAATAGATAGGTTAAGCCAAACTCGTTCTGCAAATCTTTAAGTATATTCAGGACCTGGGCTTGAATGGACACATCCAGTGCTGAGACCGGCTCATCCAAAACAATGAACTTTGGATCTAATGCCAGTGCCCGGGCAATTCCGATCCTCTGCCTCTGGCCACCTGAAAATTCGTGGGGATACCTGTGGGCATGATAATCTTCCAAACCAACATTCTTGAGGGCTTTTAGGACAACGTCTACCCTTTCTATCTTATTCCCGATGTTATGAATCTTGAGTCCCTCAGCGATAGATTCACCTATCGGCAAACGGGGATCCAGTGAGGCATAAGGATCTTGAAATACTATTTGCATTTTACGGCGGGTTTCTTTCAACTCATCATCATTAAGCTGGAAGATATCTTTATTATCAAAAACCACTGAACCGCTGGTTGGTTCGCGCAGTTTTAACATAGTGTGACCAACAGTTGTTTTTCCGCAGCCAGACTCTCCGACTAACCCCAGAGTTTCACCTTCTTTGATAATAAAGCTTACATCATCCACTGCTTGAACTTGGTCAACCTCTCGGCGGAATACTCCTCCGAAAACAGGATAGTACTTTACCAGATTCTTAACGATGACCATATCTTTCAGCGCGGATTTCTCAGCCATCGGATTGTTTCCGTTTTTCCCTGACTTCATACCTGCTTTTCTCCCTCGAGGGACTCTCCCTGGTTCTGGTATAACCAGCACCGTACCGTGTGTCCCGGTTTATATTCAACCAAATCTGGTTCCTGTTCAGTACAAATATGTAAATTTTGTTCAATTCTGGCCATGCAACGGGGTGCAAATTTGCATCCGTCCGGCAAATCAATCAAGTTTGGCACTGATCCTGGAATTACTTCTAACTCTTCTTTGATGTTTCCCAAAATTGGCACAGAAGCAATTAAGCCTTTAGCGTAAGGATGGAGAGGTTCCTGAAACATTGGAATAACTTCTGCTTGTTCTATGATCCGTCCAGCATACATCACAGCGACTCGATCTGCCGTTTCAGCAATTAATCCCAAGTCGTGTGTGATCAGAATTACTGAAGTATCCAGTTTGTCTCTCAGACCCAGGATCAAATCTAGAATTTGTGCTTGAATAGTTACATCAAGGGCAGTTGTGGGTTCATCAGCGATGAGTAAGCGCGGTTCCAGGGCAAGAGCCATCGCGATCATGATCCGCTGTGCCTGTCCACCAGACAATTCATGAGGATAAGCTTTTGCTTTACTTTCCGCATCAGCTATACCCACAAGTTTGATTAATTCAATCGATTTGTCCCAAGCCTCTTGTTTTGAAATCTCTTTATCATGTATATGGAATACCTCAGCGATTTGAGATCCCACAGTATAGACAGGGTTTAAGCTGCTTTGAGGCTGCTGGAAGATCATTGAAATCCGGTTTCCTCTCATCAGGGTCATTTCCGTTTTACCTAATTCCAATAGATTTTTACCTTCAAAATAAATCTCTCCTTCCACGATTCTTCCAGGTTGATCCACCAGCTGTAAAATCGAAAAGGAAGTTACGCTTTTCCCGCAGCCAGATTCCCCCACAAGCCCGAGTATCTCGCCGGGGTAAACTTCAAAATCCACCCCATCAACTGCTTTAACTACTCCATCTGTGGTAAAGAAGTAGGTCTTTAATTTTTGTACATCTAGGAGAGCTTGATTTTTTTCAAACACAAGTACTTACTCCGCTGTGATATTAATTACTCTTTGAGTCTGGGGTCAATGGCATCACGAAGTCCATCCCCCAAGAGATTAAATGATAAAACAGTGATCATTATCGCCAAACCTGGGAAGAATACCAAGTGAGGCGCGGTGAAAACCTGATTTCTTTCCGAGCCCAGCATCGTTCCCCACTCTGGCGTGGGTGGCTGTGCCCCCAATCCCAAGAAGGATAACGCTGCTGCCTCCAGAATCGCAGCAGCAATACCCAATGTTCCCTGAACAATTAGCGGGGGTATAGCATTGGGCAAAATGCGGCGGAATAGAATGTGCGCATGTCCACCACCTAATGCTTTGGACGCAGTCACAAATTCTTGTTCTTTGATTGACAACACGCTGCCTCGAATCACCCTGGCATACCGCGGAATCGAGACGATGGCGATCGCTAATAAGGCATTTTGCAGTCCCCTTCCCAGAACTGTAACAATAGCAATCGCTAGTAATAGAGAAGGAAATGCCAGCAAGACATCCATGATCCGCATAATCGCATTATCTGCCCATCCTCCTAAATACCCTGCAATAGCACCCAGGAAAGTGCCAATAATAATGGCAAACCCCACGGTTGTGAATCCAATAAAGAGTGAAACCCTTGTGCCGAAGATTACTCGACTGAATTCATCGCGCACATTTCCGTCCACGCCCATAATATGCTGTGGTTCATCCTCTGAACAACCCAACAAATGAATACAGGGGGCGTCTCTCTTCCGAATATCCTCTTTGCCTATCAGGACTTCTACTGGGTCATAAGGAGCAATCAGAGGGGCGAAAATAGCTACCAGAATCAAGAAGATTAATATCGTACCGCCAATGATCGCTGATCGCTGGCGGAAAATGCTCCGTAGTGTAACCCTAAAAAGACTGTTTGATCTGTAATCCCGTTTCGTAATCAGGGTCGGTTCTGTAGATTTTAATGCCATAAAATATTATTCCAATTTAAT
>JAUWSD010000192.1 GCA_030610225.1 Chloroflexota bacterium | reverse complement strand
AGATGAACAATACTTCCTGGATTTGGAGCGGGAAGCATTCCTCAGTTTATGCGGTGAACAAAAAACACAAGAGAGAATGTGGCATCTGCTTCAAAAAGGCCAAGTCCTTCATAACTCATCCCAAAGAAATTCCGACCAGGAAGTGAAGGAGAGTCATATGATTGAACCAAAAGAACCTAAATATGATCCAGTGATAGTTGCTGCTACGAGAACCGCGATAGGAAAGGCCAAACGAGGAACTCTGAAATCTACTCGCCCGGAAACACTGGCGGCAGCTGTGATCAAAGAACTTCTCAAACGAGCCCAGGACATGGATCCCCATGAGCTGGACGATCTGATTGTGGGCTGCGCTTTTCCAGAGGGAGAACAGGGAATGAATGTAGCCCGGCAAATTGGTTTCCGAGCTGGACTCCCTGTAGAGGTCCCTGCAGAAACAATTAATCGTTTCTGTTCCTCGGGTGTGCAAAGCATCGCTCATGCTGCCCAGGCAATCTCGGCAGGATATTTTGACACCGCAATTGCCGGTGGGGTTGAAGTAATGAGCATGGTACCAATGACCGGATACAAATTCAGCCCGGACCAAACCCTGGCAGACGAATATCCAGAAGCTTACACCAGCATGGGCATCACCGCAGAAAATGTCAGTGAGCGCTATAAGATCACCCGGGAAATGCAAGACGAGTTTGCCCTCAAGAGCAACCAGAAAGCCCATGAGGCAGTGGAATCCGGCCGCTTTGATGAAGAGATAGTCCCCCTTGATATTGAGATCGTCACGCCCTCGGGAACAAAACAAATCACCTTCAAACGTGATGAAGGACCTCGCAGTGATACCAGCCTGAAAGTTTTGGCAAAGTTAAGACCTGCATTTAAATTGGGCGGCACTGTCACTGCTGGAAATTCCTCCCAGATGTCAGATGGGGCAGCAGGTGTGATCATCATGTCCAAAGCCAAAGCAGATGCCCTGGGTTTAAAACCTCTGGCACGATTTGTCTCTTTTGCCGCCGGAGGTGTTGCTCCGGACATCATGGGTATGGGCCCCATTGCGGCAGTGCCCAAGGTGCTGGAACGCACAGGTATGAGTCTAAAGGATATCCAGTTGATCGAATTAAATGAGGCTTTTGCAGCTCAGGGTTTGGCTGTTATCCAGGAATTGGGCTTAAACCAGGAGATCATCAATGTCAATGGCGGCGCAATCGCTTTGGGCCACCCGCTGGGTTGCACAGGAGCTAAATTATCAGTCCAGATGATCCATGAACTGAAGAGAAGGGATCTTGAATTTGGATTGGTGACCATGTGCATCGGCGGCGGTATGGGCGCAGCAGCGATCTTCCAGAATATAAACTGATCAGGATCACATTAAGGAGAGAATAATGGCTGAATATACAGTAAAAGAATTGATCTTCAATCACGAGAAAGCTTTTATGCCCGAGAAAGCAGCCGGTCTGGAAGCTGTGGTCCAATACCATCTGACCGGGGATGAAGGGGGAGACTATATCATCACTTTAGGGGGCGATAAATGCAAAGTAGAGGAAGGCGTGGCTGAAAATCCCGTAATGACCATGACCGCAGATGGGAAATATTTCGGAGATGTCCTGCTCGGGAAAGCCGACGGCATGAAAGGTTTCATGGAGGGTAAACTCAAATTGGCCGGCGATCTCAACCTGGCTATGAAATTGACCAGTTTCTTTAAGATGGGTTAACTGCTCTTTAAATCTAATACAAAATAATCAAACTAACACGAAATCAATTATATTAATTCTTGGCTGATTTCTTGAATAGGAATTTCAAATCCATCAGAACCACCATGCGATATAATGTGCATGGTGGTTTTTATGGGGTTATTTCAACCAATATTTCCATTATCTTCCAGAAAATGAAAGCAGCTCCTTTGATTGCTAAATAATTTAGTTATTTTTTTTACCGGGTCATTAAATGTCGACAAGCGAATCACCCGCCAATAAAGGCATCAGCTTCCAGCGGAAGGACCAACATCTAAGTCTCAAATATATCTCTGGATTAGATGGGATCAGGGCAATATCCGTGATTGCGGTGATCTTCTACCATGCCAATTTTTCCTGGGCTCTAGGTGGCTATTTAGGAGTAGAAACATTCTTTGTGATCTCCGGCTATTTGATAACCTCATTGTTGATCAACGAATGGAACAGTTCAGGAGGCATAAACTTGCTCAGGTTCTGGCTCAAACGGGCCAGGCGGCTGCTTCCTGCCCTGTGGTTATTAATAATCACTTTAGCTATCACAATTCCAGTATTGGCCCGTGATGGGATCTCCAATTTTCTAAAGGATATCCCTCCCGCTCTGTTCTATTACACAAATTGGGCCTACATCTTCCGAAATATTTCATATTTTGAGACCTTCGGACGACCGCCTTTGTTAAAACATTTGTGGTCATTAGCCATAGAAGAACAATTCTATTTATTCTGGCCGATAATTCTATTACTTCTACTGAAAGTATTTGGAAACAGAAAACGGAAAAATCTCTTGTACCCTATCTTGGTGCTGGTTGTAATATCAGCACTCTGGATGTCATCACTTTTTACTTTATCTAATGATGCTTCTCGAGTGTATTTTGGGACTGACACCAGAGCATCCGGCTTGCTGATCGGCGCCTGCCTGGCAACTCTCTGGCAACCCTGGAAAGAATCTCATCAAAAATCTCGGAAAAAATGGCTGATAGATATCCTGGGATGGGGTTTATTATTCCTGATCATTTATTTTTTTGTGACCTTAAATGAATTT
>JAUWSD010000195.1 GCA_030610225.1 Chloroflexota bacterium | reverse complement strand
TCCCCCGCTCTCTTCACTCTCACCCGATCACCAACCCTGATATCCTTCTCAGCGATAAAATCAAAATTGTGCAGGGTTGCCTGGCTGACGGTAACGCCGCCGATCACACTCGGTTCAAGGACTGCAAATGGTGTCAGAACTCCTGTACGCCCTACTTTCACACCAATATCAAGCAGCTTTGTAGTCACTTCCTGTGCGGGGAATTTAAAAGCGATCGCACCACGCGGGTCTTTGCCAACGATACCAAGATCATCTGCCAGATCCAATTCATTTATCTTGACAACAACCCCGTCTATTTCAAAAGACAATTTATCTCTTTTCTCTACCCACGCTTCACATATTGCTGCCGCATCATCAATATTCCCAACGAACTCGCTATCCTCTGGAACAGGAAAACCCAATCCCCTCATATATTCCAATCTTTCTACTTGTGTATTCGGAACAGGATCACTGCTTTGCAGGATCGTATAGCAAAGAATTCGTAAAGGCCGTGTTGCTGTGATCTTTGAGTCTAATTGTCTGAGAGCGCCTGCTGCGGTGTTTCTGGGCGTCTGATATGTTCGTTCCCCTGCAAGCTCAAGGCTTTCATTGAGCTTTTGGAAATCATCCAATTCAATAAAAACTTCGCCGCGCACATAAATATCTGCGGGGGCAGCTTGCATATCAACAGAAACCGGGATCTTCAAAGGAATGCTCTTAAGTGTCCTGAGGTTGATTGTGATTTCCTCACCGACTATTCCATTCCCTCTCGTCGCTCCCTGGACCAAAATACCATTCCGATAATGAAGTACAACTGTAAGTCCGTCCAATTTGGGTTCTACAGAATACCCAGCATCGCTTACCCTGTCATCAAGCTTCAATATCCTTCCATACCATGCCCTTAGATCATTTACATCAAATGCATTCGCAAGACTAAGAACTGGAACAATATGCTCCACTTTTGAGAATTTATCCGATATGGCGTTTTCTATTCTTTGGGTTGGTGAATCTAGCGTGATCCACTCCGGGTGGGCTTTCTCAATGTTTCTCAATTCAAGCAGAAGCTGGTCAAATTCCTGATCGCTTATCAGGGGATCATTAAGCACATAATATCTGTGCATATGAAATCTGATCTTTTCTTTTAGCTCTTCCAGCTTGAGAAATTCAGGTCGCTCATTCATTCTAATATTATAACCGCGCTTTATTCTTCAACCTCATCTACACGTGACCTTTTAGCGATCTTTTCCACTACTTGTAATGATGCCCATATAAAAATAATTGGTACAAATCCTGCGCCAATACAGATCAATCCAGAAATTGCGGATCCTTTGCCATAGAACAGATAGATCAGGCCATCACCAATTATCAATAAAATTATAATGAACCCAATTACTAATCTGCGGTTTGTCTGCTTCGAATATTTGTCCAGTTCACTGCCCATAATTCTCCATCGCTTATTTCAGGCCAATAAATTTCTTGATCTTGTTATCCCACCTTACTGCTTTGAGAAGGTTCTTCATCTCAGCTTCTGCGGCTTCTTCACCATACCTGACTATTTCCGCCACATCAACGTTATCCAACGCACCGATACCAAATACATCCGGTCTAATGATCACATCTGGTTTATCCATTTGGAGCCGCAATTCTGTCAGCAATCGACCACTGATATCCTGGGATCGCAGGAAAACTGTTAGTGCCTGAGCAAATCTGAATCTGGTAATGCGTCTCAAAACTGGCAATTCATCAAATAATTCTGTTTCAGGCAATATCTCTTCTTCATCAGGCATGGATGAAAGTGGTACTGCAACAATCGGCAATTTCGGATCCAATGACCTGACAACATTTACCGGAACAGGATTATAGATCGCACCATCTACTAATAGCTGGTCACCGCATTCTTTTGCTGGAAAAACACCTGGAATCGCGATCGTTGCCAAAACAGCATCTATAACTCTTCCACTCCGGATAACCACCGGCTTTCCAATATTAAGATCAACTGCTGTTACAGCAAACGGGATGGGAAGGTCATCGAATGTCCTTAATCCAATCAACTCGATCAATAGTTTATGCATTCCTTCAAGACCTAGCAATGAGGGCTGATCATCATCTTTTCTCTTGAAGAGTTCATCCTGATCAACACTTTCAAGGATATCCTGAATATCATCAGGAGAAAACCCTGAAAGGTAGACAGCGCCGATTAAACCACCAGCGCTTGTTCCAGCCATAGCTTTGATCTCGAAATTGTTCTTTTCAAGAACTCTTAATACACCAATATGTGCATTACCTTTTACACCACCTGATCCTAACGCCAATCCAATTTCCATCTTAATCCTTAAATGTCACTTCTACGATCTTAGAAATGATATCCTGCTCCAGGTATTTCTTTTGCTTGATTATGTAACTGACTGCATCTTCCCAAATTACTACCTGCTTTTCTTCTTCATTGCGCAGTTTGACCTCGATCGTATTTTCAGTTTCCGCTCGCTTGCTTACGGTCACTCTTATCGGAATCCCGATCAAGTCGGCGTCATTGAACTTTACACCAGGTGAATCTTTGCGGTCGTCAAGGATCACTTCCAAACCTGCTTCCATTAATGCTCCATACAATTCTTCTGCTTTTTCCTCCCCACCTTTCAATGAAACAATATGCACATGGAAAGGAGCAACAGAGATTGGCCACATCAACCCATGCTCATCGTTATATTCTTCAGCGATTGATTGCAATAAGCGTCCGCTTCCGATACCATAACTGCCCATGATGACCTT
>JAUWSD010000173.1 GCA_030610225.1 Chloroflexota bacterium | reverse complement strand
TGAGGCGGTCAGAATCATTTGATATTGATAGTAAGCTGAGTCATAAGCTCCGTTCGCCGCGTCAATTGAAGCGTATGCAAGGTCGAGATTAGCCTGGGCAGCAAGCTTGCCAGATTTTGCAGAATCAAAAGCCAGTTGGGCTTGAGAAATTTGAGTTTCCAGGAATTGGTCTTCAATTCGTAAGAGTTCCTGCCCTTCAGAAACGGAGTCTCCTCTTGCTACAAATATCTCAGCTATTTCACCTGGAAATTGAGTTGATATTGTCACTTCAACTGCTTCAATGATCCCTGTAGAGTCCAATCCTGAAGTCTGGGTTGGTTCACATGCTGACAGCATGAATATTGCGATCATGATGAGTGCTAGGCTGATATATTTTTTCATAGCTTCCTCCAAATAATTTATTGCATTGATGCAATAAAAACATCTTCTAAGGTAGGTTCAATTATAGATATATGGTCAATTTCAACAAATCCTGCTAATTTAATCTTAACCTGGTTGATATTCTTTGATGGTTCGTGGACCATCAAGTGGATCATTGAGCCGAAGATCTCAATATTTGTGATAGGGAGGGTCTTCTCCCGCATCGAAGTTCTCAGGTATTTAATTGTTTCATAGATATTTGATGTTGAGATCTCCAGCATCTGACCTTCAAGAACACTGTTCTTTATCTCGTCAACTGTTCCACCAGCGATTATGCTTCCATTCTGGATGAAGGCTAAGCGGTGGCAGTGTTCTGCTTCATCCATATAATGGGTCGTCACAAAGACTGTAACACCATGTGCGATCAGTTTGTAGAGCAAATTCCAGAAAGATCTGCGGGAAACTGGGTCAACACCTGCTGTAGGTTCGTCAAGGAATAGGACTTTGGGATTGTGCAGGAAAGCTGCGCTGAGAGCCAGGCGCTGGCGCCATCCTCCAGAGAGGTTCTTTGTTTGGGAATTTTCTTTACCTGTCAGTCCAGCCATATCCAGAGCCCGAACAATCGCTTCATCAAGTGAGTTTTTATCTAAGCCGTATGCAGTGCCGTAAAATCTCAGGTTCTGCAATATAGTGAGATCATTATATAAGCTGAATTTTTGTGACATGTAGCCTACATTCGGCCTAATTAGGTCAGCATCTTTTATTACATCGATTCCCAGAACATTTATAGTACCGGATGTTGGTGGTAATAGTCCGAGCATCATGCGGATGGTGGTGGTTTTGCCAGATCCATTAGGTCCAAGAAATCCAAATATTTCACCTGGATATACTTCAAAGCTGACATTATCGACAGCGGTAAAATCGCCAAATTTCTTTTCCAGGTTCTTCGAAAACAGGACTGGTTTTTTATGATTATTAGTCATTTAATTCAATGCCTTCTTTACAATTCGAAGTGAGACTGTGCCTATAATGAGACCAAGGAAAATTAGAGCAAGTATCTGCGGCCACAGCACAGAAACATCACTGCCCTTAAGCATTATTCCTCTTAATATGTTCAACCAATGGTTAGCTGGAACAATTGTAGCAAAATACTGGATGGCTTTTGGCATAGATTCAACTGGGGCAGCATATCCTGTGAACATAATGTCCACCATACCAAGTACCATCACAAATAAGAATGCTTGATGTTGAGTTTTTGATACAACAGATATGATAAGTCCTTTTCCCAATTCAACAATGATGTATAGTAAGGCTAAAATGAGAAGAAGGCTGATCGATCCGCGAACTGGAACATCAAAAAGGAAGTGGATCATACTAAGCAGGAGTGTGAAGTCCACTAATCCGATTAAAATTACCGGGATAGATTTACCGATTATTATTTCGAGGGCTGAGAAAGGCATAACTAATAGCTGTTCCAGAGTACCAAGCTCCCGTTCTCTTGAAAAGGATAGGGCTGCGAATAATAGAACAGTAAATTCAAGCATCATTCCGAGTTCAGCGGGAGTGGTGTAATATGCATCATTTAGCTGCTCATTGAACCAGACTCTGACTGAGATATTAAAATCAGTAGAATCAGCAATCTGAAGATTTAATTGGGAAACCAGGATCTCTTCGTTGATCAGACCTATAACCCCCTGTATAGATTGGAGTGCTGCTGTAGCTGGCACACTTTCTGATCCATTCAGAATTACAGGAAGAACAGCCTGGTCAGAATATATTGCGAGCTTTTCTGAGAAATCGGGAGGGAAGATGACAGCAGCGATAATATCTCCATTGACCATTAGATTTTCGACGACTTCAATATCTTGCGCATAGCCATATAACTCAAAGGTGTCAACATTTAGAATATCGGTAATTACTTCCCGACTTTTAATTGATTGATCCTGGTCAATTATCAAAATTGGCAGGTTAGTTATTGGTCTAGAGGTTGCCCATGCGATCACAATAAGTTCCAGCAAACCGCCGAACAGCATAAAGGCAGGCAGCATCCAATCATTTTTAAGATGGATGAATTCTTTTTTAGTGAGGGCAAGGATTCTTTTCAGCATTAATATTTCAACCTAATTTCTTTCTAAAGAATAGTGAAGCGATTCCGATGAATGCGGCACCAAGACCAAAAAGCATCAATGCAAATGGCCATAATTCAGCGAATCCAACACCTGTCAGGAAAACACCGCGGGTAATGATGGCATAATGAGTGCCCGGAAGCATCATTGACTCCAGGCGGACAACATCAGGCATTGATATTATTGGGAAAAATATGCCTGTAAGAAAAAAGCCGGGGAAAAAGATTAGAAGGAAAGAGATAGCCAGACCAGATGCCTGTGTTTTGAAAAATACACCGATCACAATTCCCATACTCATTACTGAAAACAAGAAAACTATTGACAGGACAAAAAATACAAAGAAGCTGCCATTAAATGGGATCTTGAACCAAAGAATAGCCATTATTGGAATAAATATGGAATTGATCAGTCCGATCAGAATATAAGGCACGATCTTTCCCAGTAGCAGTTCAACCCTGCCAATGGGTGTGGTCATCAACTGTTCCATAGTTCCATGCTCATGCTCATGGGCAAGGGTGAGGGCAACAGATAAAGCGGGGAAACCCAGCACGAGTGAGATCAGACCAGGGATCATATCGACACGGGGTTTTAAACTGGGGTTAAACCAGGTGCGCACCCTTAGATCGATCGGATGGAGGTCATCTTCAGTCAAGTTATACTCAGAATATTTTGTTAGAAGTAGATCGGTAATATATTTTTCGGTTTTTTTTGCGAGCTGATCAAGTGCATAGCCACCGCTTTGAGGTTCGGTTCCATCAATAAGTATTTGAATGGGCAAGGATTTCATAGATTGAAC
>JAUWSD010000119.1 GCA_030610225.1 Chloroflexota bacterium | reverse complement strand
TATACCCTGAATCGGGTTCGTTAATAATATCCAATGTAACCGATACATCACGATATCCACCAGATTGAGATATTTCGTGAGTCACAATTGTTGTTGCTGGCGTGATATCCAATCCTGATATTTCAAGGCCATCTTCATCCAGGGCCCTGAGAGTTACTTCGTGATCGACTGTTTCCCGCAAGCCTGAAATATCAATAACCGCAACTACTTGATCAACATTGGCAATGATCGACTCAGGCCCCGAAACGTTTGCCCATAAGTCTTCACTGCTCAATTCATCAGTCTGATAACCAGTTGCCAACTCTCCTATTGTTACAGCATGGACGGCTTTTTCTACTGAGACAACATTTTCAACCTTGACTTTGACCTCGGGCGGATTTACTGAAATAACACGGACAGGGGATAAATCAACTTCAATATCAATTGGCAGGATATATTCTCCCGTTCCGAGGTCAGTCACATCGATAGTAGCTGTAATATAATCGCTGTGACCGATCAACTGATCCATGATAGATTGGGGTGCTCCCAAATTCACAGTTACTGTATCCTGATACCCACCTACAAGGGTTTGATCATCTGCCAAACCAACTATCTGGACTTCAATAGGATTGGAAAATTCCAAATTAACATTAGGATCAGCTGATACCACAGATGACACCCACACAATGATTGCGAGCATCAGTGCAGTTAAAATGGTTGCGATATTATTCCAGAGGTTTTTTAAGAATTTCATCATTTTCTCATTCTACTTCGATTTCTTGTTTTTCTTTTTTTGATGTAAATGAAAGCCAACTGAACCACTTTTTAAGGAGATGTTCGATATCTTGTGCTTCTTCTGGCTTATAGATCGATTTAAGGATGCTCTCTAATCTTTCAGAATCCAGTCTGTGTATCATTCGCCCATTTGTTGCTACAGTGATATTTCCATTTTCTTCAGAGACGATAATTGAAACGCTGTCCGTCACTTCAGATGTTCCTAATCCTGCTCTGTGTCGCAGCCCCATCATTCTTTCTGGGCTTGAAGAAAGCACACCGCTGGACGACAACGGCATTACGCAGGATGCTGCGGTTACTTTTTCTCCAGAGATGGTCACTGCTCCGTCATGGAGTGGTGTATTAGGATAAAAGATCTGAAGAAGTAACTCAGCAGTCACATTTGCTCCCAACTTCACACCAGTATTCTCATAATCTGTTAGTGAGTCCAATCTTTGCAACACAATCAATGCACCATGTCTACGATGAGATAATCGTGTAGTGGCATGCACAACTGCAGAAATAACATCAGAAGTTTCTTCAATCAACCCTCTTGAACCAACAATATTGCTCGCTCGCCCGATCCTCTCAAGACCGCGTCTGATCTCTGGTGCAAAGACAACAGGGATTGCTAATAAAAGTGCTGGGAGAGTTGTGCTTACCAGCCAGCCAAATGCCGGTAGATCAGTGATCAAAGCAAAAAGGCTGACCAATATGATCAGGAATAAAACACCACGCATTAAAACCATTGCCTGAGTGTTTCTTAAATACAATAACAATGCTGAGAAAATGACTGTAACTATTAATATATCAACTAAGCTCAGCCAATCTAAACGTTGAAATATAAAAAGAATATTATCAATTATCTCAACCACTAATTTTCTCCGACATTAATTTATTTCTACAACGGAAGCAATACTCGATTGCTTCGCATTTCCTTGAACATCAATTTATGATCTTCCCCTACAAGTTTCATGGCAGTTTTCTTCCAGAGGTTCACTTTTATATCTTCCAGGTCTATTATTTCATAACCCAATGCCTGCCATAGAGTTTTGCTCGAGTATTGATTCTGAACTTTCACAAAGATCGCCTCAGTGTTCAGAAGCTGGGAAGAGCTTTCTAATTCATCCAGTATCATTCCTAAACCTCTATTTACAAGATCCTTCTTGCTGAAAATGATCTCATCAACCTGCCCGATCAGATTCTCTACCTGCCATCCAACCAACCCGGCAATCTCTTCTTCTTCCATCAACAAAAAATATGCCCGGTCACCAAACTTCTCCAATACATCCAAGTCTTCTAATTTTTCGTCTTCAAGTTTGCCTTCATTCATGAAACTGGCAATATAACCAGCATGTTTGGGCATGGCATAAACCACATTTAACTTCTTTCTTTTTTCTTCAACAGACTCGATCGGGTGTTCTTTAAACTCGATCCTTCGGTTTACAACGGTCACGATCCAGGCCGCAAGAACTTGTTTCCATGTGTCCACTAATGTCGCGTCATTTTCAATGATTACATTAGCTTGCCGCACTTTATCATCCTGGGATGACTGATTTGCCATTCTCGATCGGGCCTCATCCTCGCTCATGCCGCGGTTCACTTCCAGCCTGTTGATCTGCACATCCTCTTCTGCAGTAACCACCCAGATAGAATCACATTTATCTCTTAAAGTTGACTCCAGCAATTTTATCGCTTCTATCACAACAACCTGTTTGGATGATCTGCTGATAAGATATTCGACAGCCCTGCGAACCCATGGATGCAGGATCGCTTCCAGTTTCTCTAATTTTTCAGGATCATCAAAAACTATACTGCCTAAACGCTGACGATCGATCTCTTTGTCAGAATTTAATATCTCAGTGCCAAACTCTGCAATGACATCTTCGTATGCAGGCGCTTTTATTCCCATAGCGCTGTGAGCAACTTTATCTGCATCAATTGTATGGGCTCCCAAGTTTTCAAGCATTTTCTTCACCACAGATTTACCTGTAGCGATATTACCTGTCAGCCCTATAATGAATTTTTCACTCATATTGTTTCCTGATTTAGGCTTATCCCTTTATTTCATTGTAGCCAGTCACAAACCAACTGTCAAAGCAGCACACCTACAATTGCTATATGCCAGCCATACATAATTATGAACTTTTTATGAATATTAGATAACACCTAATTTCTTACCAACTTTTTCAAAGGCATCAAGCCCAAACTCAAGATCATCAGCAGCGTGTGATGCTGAGATCATTACCCTGATCCTGGCAGTCCCGCGCGGAACAGTGGGGAACCCTATTGCCATTCCAAATACACCAGCCTCGTATAATTCCTTGCTGAACTTCTGTGCAAGCTCAGCTTCACCAAGTATTACCGGTGTGATCGGAGTCATTGATTTACCTGTATCAAACCCCATCTTTTTTAATTCTTTCTTGAATAGATCACTGTTTGCCCACAACTTATCAACCAATTCAGTAGATTCTTCAAGAATATTAACAGCCTCTATGCAAGCTGCAACATCCGGCACAGTCATTGCAGAGGAGAACAGGAATGGTCGGCCGCGCTGATGAAGCCATTCAACGATCTTCGGATTACCAGCCACAAAACCACCGACAACGCCAAAAGCTTTAGACAACGTCCCAACCTCAACATCGATCTTTCCGTGCAATCCAAAATGATCTACTATCCCCCTACCCCCATTCCCCAATACGCCTTCACCATGTGCATCATCAACCATCAGGATCGTGTCATATTCTTTGCTTACTTCGTAGATCTCATCAAGCGGGGCAACATCCCCGTCCATACTGAAAACGCCATCTGTGATCACCATCGCCCTTCTGTAATCTTTTCGATGAGTTTCCAACATTTCCTTCAGGTGTTCTGCAGAGAGATGTTTATACCTGATCACTTTTGCCCTGGATAATCTGCAGCCATCAATGATACTTGCATGATTCAATTCATCTGAAAAGATCACATCCTCTTTCCCGACTAAAGCAGGGACTACTGCTAAATTTGCAGTGAAGCCAGATTGGAATGTGATCGCTGATTCAACGCCTTTAAATTTTGCCAGTCTCCTGTCAAGCTCAACATGCAGATCCATCGTTCCAGCTATGGTCCTAACTGCTGCTGGTCCAACCCCATAAATGTCGATTGCCTTTTGAGCAGCCACTTTTATTCGTGGGTGATTTGCTAATCCCACATAATTATTCGAGCTGAAGTTCAGAACTTTCTTTCCATCTACCTGCAACCAGGCCCCCTGAGGTGATCCCAGTGAGCGAATGTTGTTGTACAAACCTGCCTGGTGTAATGCATCTAATTCCAAATCTATCCATGTTAATTTCTCTGCCATTATGTCTCCTGATTATTTTTATCCTGTGAAATGATCCTTCGATCATCCCTCAGCATCCCTCCTATATTTTACTGGATAATTTATTGCTTGGCATACATCCCTATGGTAAAATTCAGGTCGCTTAAGTAGCCAATGGTTATTTAATAGTGATTAGGAGGGGTGGCCGAGTGGACGAAGGCGTTGGTCTTGAAAACCAATGTGGGTGAAAACTCACCGTGGGTTCGAATCCCACCCCCTCCGCTCAAGAACAATTTATCTGGGGAGGTCGCATAGCCTGGTTTAGTGCGCCCGCCTGCTAAGCGGGTTCTGGGTAATACTCAGACGAGGGTTCGAATCCCTCCCTCCCCGCCAGATTTGTTTGATATAATCTGTTTGACTTTTTTTATTGCCCTCGTAGCTCAGCTGGATAGAGCGCTTGCTTGCGGAGTAAGAGGCCGCGTGTTCGAATCATGCCGGGGGCACAATCGGCATTATTGCCATTCTTTAAAAGACCACATACCTGGAGGAGGATGTGGTCTTTTGTTTTCTTATGATGAAAATTATTTATTGGTGTAAAATTAGCGCATCATGAATGAAACCAGTAATAAGCCTCCAACTAGAAGGGATAGGAAACCTGCTAGACAAAACAAAAGCAGGAATGTTTGG
>JAUWSD010000036.1 GCA_030610225.1 Chloroflexota bacterium | reverse complement strand
GCTGCGGGATTATCAGTTCTCACTTGAAGATATGCCATTTAATCAACAGGGTTTTTTGCCAAAAGATACTGATCCAAAAATGGCGTGGGCAAAGAAAAATCTTCTGCATGACCCAATAGAAATCAATATGGCTACGCGCAGGCAATTACTAAGGATTCCCGGGATCGGCCCAAGGTCATCAGACATTATCATGAGAGTAAGGCAATCAAATTTGATCAAAGCTCAATCGCAGTTAAAGAAAATGGGAATAAGCACAAAACGAGCTTCAAAATTTATCCTGCTGAATGGGAAACGCCCCACTCACCAGCCGCAATTATTGTGATCAATAGAGGTAGAATAAATAAGAGGAATATGATATGTGCGGAAGATTTACATTAACAGTAGATGCTAATTCGATCCAGCAGGCATTCCCCTGGTTGAATTTACCCACCCAGGAAATGACACCCAGATACAACATTGCTCCCAGTCAACCAGTTGCTGTTATTCCAAATGATGGAAAGCATCGATTGGATTACTTCAATTGGGGCTTGATCCCAAGCTGGGCAAAAGATCCTAAGATCGGATACAAAATGATAAATGCCCGAAGTGAAACCCTGGCCGAGAAACCCTCATTCAGATCAGCGCTAAAACACCGACGTTGTCTGATCCCGGCAGATGGTTTCTACGAGTGGGCAAAGTTACCCGATGAAGGGCAGAAGACTCCCCATTACATTTATCATACTGACAAGACCCCCTTTGCCTTCGCAGGATTATGGGAAGAGTGGTTTTCTCCTGATGGTTCACTGATCAAATCAACGACTATCATCACAACTGAACCAAATAAAAAAATAAAACCGATCCACAACCGCATGCCTGTGATTGTCAAATCGGAATTTTATGACCTCTGGTTATCATCTGAACACAAACAATATCCAGAGTTAAAACACATCTTCGATCCCTATCCCGGAGAGATGCTTTCTTTCCATCAAGTATCAAGAAAAGTAAACAGCCCCGCTTTCAATTCGATCGAATGTATTCAAAATCTCTAACACCTTCCACCCTACACATTTTTACCACTTAATGTTAAAATTGCTGCTTGTGAAACTTGAATAGATTCACTTTCCGCCTCTGTTAATTCGGACAGGGGCAATCCCGTGGAAAGGAGGCACCATGAGAAATTATGAAATCGCTTTCATCGTCCATCCCGATTTGGAAGATGCAGCATACAACGAAGTTGTTGAGCGAGTTCAGGATCTGGTCAAGAATGTTGGCGGCACCGTCGCCAAAGTTGATCAGTGGGGGCGAAAGAAATTAGCATATGAGATCCAAAAGCTTACTGAAGGTCAATATGTCTTTCTCCAAACTGAAATGGAACCAACCAGTTGCACAGATCTGGAACATGAATTACAGCTTAATGAATCGATCATTCGATTCATGATCACAGCAAATTAACATTTGTTATAGAAGAATTTCCGTTTCAGGAAAAGATTAAATGCAGAGTCATTCTGCATTCAGGAGAAATATTATGAGTGAAAGACCTCAAAGAAGATCTGGCGGACGCCGGTTCTACAAAAGAAAAAGAAGTTGTCAGTTTTGCGGAGACAAGAGCATAAAGATTGAATACAAGAATATTTCCCTTCTCTCCCAATACATCAGCAGAGAAGGCAAAATTCGCCCTCGCAGACAGACAGGAACATGTGCAAAACATCAGCGCAAAGTTGCTATCGCAATTAAAAGAGCACGCCATATGGCTTTCTTGCCATTCTCAGGCGAATCTCTAAGATAAAAAAACCAAACCAAGGTATAAGGCTTTTGCTTTATACCTTGAATTTTTAAGGAAAGCCTATGGCAAACAATAAACCCAAACAAGAAATCGGGCGAGCTGGAAGAGTTGAACGTGAAGCCCGAACGAATCGAATTAACACTACTGTGATGATCATGATTGTCGCATTTGTAATTATTGGTGGAATAGTTGTAGCGGTAGATAAATATTTGATCGAGCCAAATCAAACTGTCCTTACGGTAGATGAGACAGAAGTTTCGACCAGGGATTTTCAATCCAGGGTGAAGTTCATCCGCCTCCAATATTTAGAACTATATAATCAACTGTTCGAATATCTTCAATACTTTGCATCAGTAGCAGATGAAGGATCTGACAATGTTATGGCTATGTATTACCAACAGCTTTTAACACTCCAGAACAATCTCGATAACTATGAGTACATTGGTTACAACGTGATCGTTGGATTGGCTGATGAAATTATTCTCAAGGCCGAAGCAGAAAAACTTGGAATAAGCATTAGTGACCAGGAACTTGAAGAAGGCATTCAGGCATTTTTCAATTATTATCCGGAAAATGAAGCAGCTGATGACCCACAGGATTCTGAAGATGCTGAGGATGCAACGGAAGCACAACCTGAAGTTACACCAGTGCCAACAGTTGATCTATATCAGCAATATTTGGACGATTATAAGGCCTCTATAGAATATTTTGATAAGGACCTTGGTTTTAGTGAGGAACAATTTAAAGACTATATTGAGACCCAACTGATAGCAGAAAAGTTGTACCAGGAAGTCACTAAAGATGTTGACACTTCAGCTGAGCAAATTTCAGCAAAGCATATCCTCGTTACTGATTCTGATCTAGCTGGTGAGATCCTTTTTAATTTTGAGGAAACTCACTCCTGGAGCGCTATAGAATTAACATACAAACAGGATGATATAAACATATTAGAATTAGGTGACCTGGGTTGGATCAATGAGTATAATCAACCATCTCTTTTTTCAATTGCAAAAGATGCAGAAATTGGAGATGTTTTAGGCCCGATTGAAACTGACGCAGGTTTTGACATTATCTATATTGAAGAATTTAATCCAGATATGGAACTTTCAGATGAAGATCTCGAAACAAAGAAGACCAGTATCTTTGAGAATTGGCTTACAGAAGTCCGACTGGAATATGAAGTTTTCTATAAAGATGACTGGGTTTCAAGAATTCCGGAAAAACCTGAAATACCTTTCCAAATGCGTTTACAATAACGAAATAAAAAAGGACTGATAATTCAGTCCTTTTTTTTATCTTAAGATGAGTATTTCTCATCTACTTCTTCAAGTTTCAAACTTATCATCTGGCTGGTAGTATCCCGCCCCAATGTAATACCATATATCAGATCAGCAACCTGCACAGTATTTCTGTTGTGTGTGATCAGAATGAATTGAGTTTTCTCAGACAGCTCAGTGATCAGATCCCGCAGCCGGCTTACATTGGCCTCATCCAAAGTAGCATCAACCTCATCCATGATGCAAAATGGGGTTGGTGATGCCTTGATAAGAGCAAACACCAGGGCAACCGCAGTCATCGCACGCTCTCCACCAGAGAGCATCGCAAGCCTCTGCATCCTTTTTCCAGGCAGCCTGGCTTCAATATCAACACCTGATTCATTCAAATTATCTTCATCGGTCAGGATCAAGTTCGCAGAACCACCCCTGAATAATCGCGCAAATATCACCTTGAACTCACCTGCAACGACATCAAAGGTCTTTCTGAACTCCTCACCCATTTTCAAGTCAAGTTCCTCAATGACCTTGATAATGTCTTTTTCAGCGATCTTCAAGTCTTCCATTTGATTCAACAGGAATTCAATACGTTCCTTCACTTCCAGATATTCCTGCTGAGCTTCAATATTGATCGCCCCCATTCTGCGAAGCTGTAATCTTTTTCTCTTCAACACATCTTCAAGATCTACTTCGATCTCATCGACCTCTACCAGGCGCTGAACCATCTGGCTGAACGGAAGCGGCGTTGGGCCGGAAATGGATTTCTCGTAATCTAATGCAACCAATCCAAAATCATCCTCGATCCTGCGGCGCATATTTTCAAGCTGCTGCTGCTTTCTTGTATATTTGATCTGGGCCTGGGAGTGTTCCTTCTGAACATTGATCAACATTCTCCGTGCTAAAGAATCATTCGTCTCCAGCTCTCTCAACTGCTCTTCCAAACCTGTCAAACGGCCTTCTGAGCCATCGATTAATTTTGAAAGTTCTTCAATTTCCCCTGAGATCACGCCTTCTGACCCGCGCATTTCTCCCTCATTCTCATCTAATGAGGCCAGCTGTGTTCCAACATTCTCTGAGTTTGATCTATTAGCATTTATCTGAGATTGGGTATTATCCAGATTTTCTTTCCGCTCAATTAACACATTTTCTACATCGACCAGAACTCTTTTAAGCGCATTGACCTGGGTTTCCCAGTGAGACACCTGGGTTAATAGTTCGTCAAAGTAGAAATCCTTCAATTCAAGATTTTTAACTCTTAGCTCTTCTTCAACCTCTCCTAAATTCTGATCAACATTTGAATAGGAATCATCAATGGTCTCGATCTCTTTTCTTGCTTCATCTGCGTCATTATCAATAGCTTCCAACTGATCCTGGTGCCAATTGACCATATTCCTCAGCTGTTCAGTCTCTATCACTACAGTATTAAACTCTTTCAGCGTCCGACCTAATTCGCTGCTGAGGTTTTTCTCGTTCTGAGCCTGCTCATTGATCATCTTCTGGAAGCCGGCTTTCTGGCTTTGTGACTTATTCAGATCATCTTGAATTTTAATAATATCTTTCTCAATTTGAACGATCTTCTCAAGGATTTCTTTTCTTTCTCTTGGCCTGCTCAGAGTGACTGCCCCGCCTTTGTTGTTTACCTGCACAAGGCCATTGCCATGGAATACTTCACCGTTCAATGTAACCACACGGTTTATATCTGTCTGCCTTGATATGATCTGCTGGGCCACATTTCTGTCACGAACGATCAAAACCCTTCCCAGTAAAAGATCAAGGATTGGCCTGAATTTATGTGGAGCGCTTACCAGATCTGCGGCAGTTCCAAAACATCCCTCGATCTGAGGAGAAGAAACCGGGTTTTCGGGGTGAATATTTGACAGCAAAAGCAGCGCTGCCTTACCAGGATCTTTCTCCAGCAGTGAGAGCGCGTTCTCAACATCGCCACGATCATCAACCAAAACCGCATCAAGGAAATCTCCCAGTGCAGTCGCAATTGCCTGCTCATATTCGGGCTCAACTGTAAGCTCATTACTCAGTAAACCTTGAGCTCCCCTAATCTTACCCTTCTGGGCAGCTTGCATCAGGAATCTGGCTCCCTCAGCATATCCGAGCATGTTCTCTTCAGCTTCAGCCAAAACCTGTGACCTGGCTCTCAACTTTGATAATTCTGTTTCAAGTTGATTTAGTTTATCCTGCTGCTCTTTAATCTCATTGTTGACAACTTCTTCGTCTTTTTGAAGCCTTTCCAATTCGTTCCTGAACCCGGAAACCTGCAGTTCAAGATTGGAATGTACTGAACTTGATTCTTTATATTTTCGTTCGCTTTCTGCAAGTGCTTTCCGCGATGAAATAACAGCATTTAGAGCCTTTTCATGCGCGTCTGTGTAATTTGCCAGGCGTTTATTAAGCTCTTTTCTCTTAGCATCGAATTCTGCCTTTTGAGCCTGTTTGGATGCAAAACCCTGTCTTAATGATTGAACCTTTTCCTCAACTTCAACCCTCTTATTTTGCCTGATCTCAAGTTTTTCCCTGGCATCTTTTTCCTGCTCAATTGCTTCATTAACTTCAACCTGTGATCTCGCTGCCTGGGATTTCGCATTTTCAAATTGAGTTTGGCGTAAGACAAGATCTTCATCCAGCCTTGCCTTCTCGATCAATAGTCTTGCTTTTTCTTCATCAAGAGATTTTTTGCGTTCACTGCTGACCGCCACATTCCTGCTTGTTTGCTCTCTTCTTAAATGGATTTGTGATAACTGACGATGCCAGGAACCGATCTGTGCCCTTAAGCTGTTAACGATCTCTCTGGTTTCATTCAGATCATTATCAATTTTGATCTGCTTCTCACGGGAATCATCCAGCTCTTTTTCGGTTTTTTCAGACAATGTTTTTGCATTGATAAGCAGTTTCTGATTTCTGAACCAATGATAGCCATACCATTCTTTCAGGATCTCCTGCAGGTCCTGCCTGATCTGTTCGTATTCCTGCGCCTTGCGTGACTGACGCTCCAGGCTCCTGAGCCGGGGCTTTAATTCAGCGAGAATATCCTGAACACGCTCCAAATTCCTCCTGGTGGTATCCATTCTGCGAAGCGATTGCATCTTTCTTTTTCTATAAAGACCTATCCCTGCAGCTTCCTCAAACAATCGCCTGCGCTCATCAGCTTTTAGTGAAAGGGCATCATCAACCAAACCTTGCCCAATCACAGTATATGTTCTCTCTGCCAATCCTGATTTTGACATCAGTTCAACAACATCAGCAAGCCGAACCCGCTTGTTGTTGATCAGATACTCATTCTTTCCATCACGGTATGCTCTTCTTGTAATAGAAACTTCAGAAAACTCGATCGGGAGCCATCCATCGCTATTGTCAAATGTGAGGGTCGCAGACGCCATCCCCGCCCTAGGTCTCGTGGCTGATCCAGCGAAGATCATATCGTCAGTCTTGCGTCCTCTCAGAATACTATATGATTGTTCACCTAATACCCACCTGATTGAATCTGCAATATTGGATTTCCCAGAGCCATTTGGTCCAACAACTACAGTTACATCACCAGAAAACTCAATTTTGGTTTTACTTGCGAAGGTTTTATACCCATTCAGTTCGAGTGACTTTAATAGCTGATTCATTAATTCCTATATTTCAAAGGTGTGAGTATTTTCCAGCGCAGCACTTGCGGCACTTTTGCTGGCTTCCTGTTTACTCCTGCCTTGCCCTCTTCCTATTATATTTCCATTTATTGATACTTCTATAGTAAAAGTCTTATCATGGTCTGGACCATCTTCTTTAATTACACGATAGAACGGAATTTGGAAGGATTGCGCCTGAGCCCATTCCTGAAGTAAACTTTTAGGATCCTGGTCCTGGTGGTTCTCAAGGATCAGTTTGGATGCAGGTTCCAGGAATTGTTCCATGAACTTTTCAACTGCAGGGATGTCCTGATCGAGGTACAAAGCGCCGATCAATGCTTCGAAGGTTCCACAAAGCATTGCCATTCGCTCCCTGCCGCCGTTCTCCTCTTCTCCACGTCCCAACATGATGGCCTGGCCAAGGTTAATTTTCTCTCCGAACTCACCAAGTGTTTCAGTGTTCACTAATGCAGCCCGAAACCTTGTCAGCTGGCCTTCTGCCATTTCAGGAAAATGATTATATAACCACGCACCGACCACAAAATCCAAGATGGCATCACCTAGGAACTCCAGCCGTTCATTATCCTCAATGGCTTCAGGGTGTTCGTTAATATATGACCTATGAGTTAAAGCTCTTGATAGCAATAAAAAATTCTCAAAAGGCAAATTGATCCTTTGAGAAAATTCTCGAGGTTCTTCAACCCTCACATAAGCATTTTTAGTACCCAATACTACTCCTCCTTGAACTTAAGGAGCGCCAACCACTCCACTTCAGTCGAGTGGCTGGCGGTCATCTAGTTCTATTCAATATTTATAATATTATACCGCTAACTGTATATTAAAGAAGATTTCAGGAGTTTAATTGTACTTTTTTACTAAAAGGA
This sequence comes from Chloroflexota bacterium, assembly GCA_030610225.1. Classification (GTDB taxonomy): domain Bacteria; phylum Chloroflexota; class Anaerolineae; order Anaerolineales; family UBA11579; genus JABJGH01. The sequence goes on along the minus strand of JAUWSD010000036.1, from coordinate 1,326 downwards.
CTGAGTTATGTCCACCAAAACCAAAAGCATCACTTATTGCCGCAGAAACTTCTTTTTCAATTGCTTCGTTTCGCACATAATTCAGGTCGCAACCCGGGTCCGGTGTTTCATAATTTATAGTGGGAGGTATCACGCCTTCCTGGATCACCTTTGCGCAGATGATCGTTTCAAGCGCGCCAGTAGCTCCCATCATATGCCCTGTCATTGATTTGGTAGACGAAACAAACAGATCATAGGCATGAGAGCCAAAGCTCTTTTTAATGGCTTTGGTCTCAGAAATATCATTCAGTTGGGTCCCGGTTCCATGAGCATTAATATATCCAATATCCTGATGTGAGCTCTCCCCATTTTTCAATGCCAGGTCTACTGCTCTTGATCCTCCACTTCCATCTTCAGATGGAGCGGTAATGTGAAAAGCATCAACTGTTGCACTATATCCAGCTAACTCTGCAATTATTTCAGCTCCTCGAGCTTTTGCATGACTCTCGATTTCAAGTATTAATATTCCAGCACCTTCACCCACTACAAGCCCGTTTCTGTTCAAATCAAAAGGTCGCGGAGATGGTTCACCTAGTTCAGATCGCGAAGTAGCCCCTATTCTGTCAAATGCGCTTACACTTATCTTGGTAATTGGTGCTTCTGCACCACCAGCGATTACAACATCAACCATTCCGGATTGAAGCATCATCTTAGCAGTTCCGATCCCATCCTGGGCAGATGCACATGCTGAAGCAACTGAAAGAGCAGGCCCTTTGAATTGGTGATCTATACCTGTTTGTCCAGCGGCACCATTCGACATTAGCATCGGAATTGCGAAAGGGTTTACCTTGCGAGGACCGCGTCTTTCTATTTCAAGGATGTTTTCCTCAAGGGATTTAATACCCCCAATACTGGAAGAGATCACCACCCCAACACGTTCCGGGTCGACTGACTTTTCATCTATCCCCGACTGTGATAAAGCTTCCTGAACTGCAATAGCAGCGAATATCTGGTAGCGATCTCGTCTGCGCGCATCCCGTGCTGAAATATATTCAGCAGGATTAAAATCCTTTACTTCACAAGCGATCTTAACCAGGAGATCAGTAGAATCAAATAATGTGATCTCACCAGTACCTGAAACCCCATTTATCATATTATCCCAGATCTCAGGGATAGATTTCCCAAGAGAACAAATCCCCCCCATTCCTGTGATCACGACTTTTTCCATAGCAGCGCCTCCATATATATTCAGAATATATAAAACAAGTCTATATAATCAAACTTAACCCTGAATAATATATTTAGACACGCGCTTTCAATTCTGGAATTGACGATGGATATAATTTT
>JAUWSD010000091.1 GCA_030610225.1 Chloroflexota bacterium | reverse complement strand
CAGCTCATTGCCTCTGTCTGCACGCTGCCAAAAGATTCAGTGCGGTTCGTACTTGGCAGGGTTTGCACATCCAGAATACTGTAGAGAGCTGCCAGGTCCTCAAATGGAACCAGCCCCAGGAATTTCCACTTATCACCAAGTTCTGTAAGAATGGGATCCAACATCGCGGAGTATGCTTCCTCACCAAAGACATTCTGCGAAGGTCCAATATGTAGAACACGGGCCTTTGGTTCCTCAGCCAATATCCTGGGCATTGCCCTGGCAAGTACCTCAGCCCCCTTCTCAGATGCCAGCCTCCCAACCATCCCGATCAATTTATCCTCTGGCTTGATTCCGTATTTCTCGCGCACTTCAGCTATTTGAGCTTCTGAAACCGCAGGAAGTTCAAAAGGCGGTGGGATCGCATGTGCTTTATCGATATATCTGCTCAGGAAAGGAGAGGTCTCGGCATAATCGATCGTATTTGTCACGATCATGTCTGAGTACCCAGCTGTGATATGGTTAGCTATGTTAGACCCTTGATTCGCGAGCCTGTTTACAAAACCCTTCGGCAGCTGCATATCGCAGTGATATGTAGAAACAACCGGAATTCTCCTGGATCTGCACATTCTGGAGATATATGCAGCATCAAGCTGAGGGAGGTGCAAATTCACAATATCGGTAGATTTAATTTCAAATCGGGCGCGTTTCATCATTTTTGGCATTAACAAACCCTTGCTGAACCTGAAAGCGACGGGCACACGCACAACCCGCACGCCATCCATTTTCTCTTCCAGCTTGAGCTTTGGGTTAAATTGTGAAGTCAGGACCGTAACATCATGCCCATGCTTGACCAATGCTTTCGCAAGCCTTTCAGCATAGAGTGAAAGCCCGGATGAATATGGAGGATAGTAGGTCAGCCCGATCAGGATCCGCAAATTACTCTTCCTTGTTCTTTCGTCTGCCAATACCCCGGTACACTGCACCCAATGATTGGCCATCCTTTGATAGACCAACAGCTCCTAAAACGGTAGTGATCACCAGGAATAAGCCGTGAGAAACGACTGCAAATGCAAATGCATCTGGTTCAGAGACATTAAACACCATCAATGCCCCCACCATGACTGCCTCATAAACGCCGATAAATCCCGGCGATGAGGGTGCCACAACACCTAAGGCGACCACGCCTACTACAAAAACAGCCCAAAGGGGTTCAGGCACATCAAAGAATGAGAACATAAGGGCATAGATCCAGGCGAATGAAAAAGCCCATGTCATCGCCATCCAGAATAAGACCCGGAAGAAATCTTTGACCGAAGCCAGAGCTTTCAACCCATCCAAAAGTGACTGAACTTTATCCTTAGCAAAATCAGCCAGCTTGGGCCAAGGCCTGGTCAACCGCTCAAAGATATTCATCAGCTGGTCTGGTCTGCGTGCGCCCCAGAAAAGGAACCCAAAGCCAAGCACGACGAATACTCCAGCGGTAATGACCGAATTCAATACCCAATCTGCGCCGATTACAAATGGCAGCGAGCTAAGCAGGAAAACAGCCATCAATCCGATATCAAAAACGCGCTCAACAAGGATCGTTGAGAGCACCTCCCAGAAGGGTATCTTTGCTGTGCTGTCCAAAAGGAAGGCTCTTGCCAGCTCACCCAGCCTGAAGGGCAGGATATTGTTGAACATATAGCCTTCATTGATGGTCCAGAAAGTTTTCTGGAAGCTGATCTTATCCTGCAGGATGATCCTCCAGGCCAATGATCTTGTCACCAGATAACAGATCAGAAAAACAGCAGATAGTAATATGAATTTGAAATCTGCTCTTTTTATCGCATCAATGGTAAGCTCAAAATCTATCAGATAGATCAACAGTCCAATCGCCAGGACACTCACCCCGATCCCGATCGCCAGACCAAGCCAATTATTCTTTTTCTTCTCTGTTTTTTCCATATGCACCAATTAAAATTTCTATTCAGATTTAATTTCTGCCGGGATCAACTCATTTATCATTCCCATTATATCCCCGGCCTGCTTACCGCCTGCTTTAAGATGCACCAGGAATTCTGTGTTACCTTTTGGCCCCAGGACTGGAGATTTGATCAATCCCAAAATGCTATATCCATCAGATATGCTAAATTCCAACAGATCGATCAATACCTGTCTGTGCACTTGTGGGTCACGGATGACACCTTTACCTTTGGATGCCAGCTTTCTGCCAGCCTCAAATTGAGGTTTTATCAAAGCAACAATCTCTCCACCCTCACCCCCGAGCCAGTTCTTTACAACTGGCAGGATATTCTTTAGAGAGATGAATGACACATCGATCGTTACCAGATCAACTTCCTGGTCCAGCTTCTCAACATATCTGGCGTTTGTCCCTTCCATCACCACTACGCGCGGGTCCTGCCTTAGCTTCCAAGCCCATATCCCCTTGCCAACATCGATCGCAAACACCTTCTCAGCGCCGTTCTGCAGAAGGCAGTCGGTGAAACCACCTGTCGATGATCCCACATCCGCGCATACTGCCCCCTTGATACTTAGCTCAAAGGCATTTACTGCAGCGACCAGTTTATCGGCGCCGCGGGAAACATAGCGGGACTTTTGAATGATTTTGATCTGGACATGCTCTTCAAACTTATCCGCTGGCTTATTCACAACCTCTCCGTTTGCACGAACCTGACCAGCCATCACGAGACGCTGTGCCTTAGCCCTGCTGTCAACCAAACCCCTCTCGGCGAGAAGGACATCAATCCGTTTTTTAACCATAAGTTAATTGTAACATCGCCGCTTCCTTTCCCACAAATTCAAACTTTTTTATGCTATTATTCACTCATGTTCAAAGCAATTATAAAAGTCATGAGACCCCGTCAATGGATCAAAAATTTGCTCATTTTTGCAGTCCTTATCTTTGGCGGAAAGCTGAATGACCTCCAATCGGTCATCAACACCATCCTTGGAGCCATCCTCTTCAGCCTGTTTGCCTCTGGGGTCTATATCATCAATGATATTGCTGACCGGAAGGCAGATCAGGCCCACCCAAGGAAGAAAGATAGGCCGATCGCATCTGGTGTGCTATCAGTTCGCACAGCAATGATTGTCGCCCTGTTCATTTTCGTCGTCTGCAGTGTCCTTGCATATCTACTTTCCCCCGTGTTCCTGGTATATTGTTTGATATACATATCCCTGAATTTACTGTATTCATTCATTTTGAAACACATCGTAATTCTGGATGTCCTCCTTTTGGCTTCATTCTATGTTATTCGCCTGTATGCAGGTTCAACCCTGGTTGATGTCGATTACATCTCCCCCTGGTTGGTGATGACAACCACATTCCTGGCCCTCTTCATGGCACTTGGAAAACGAAGAGCGGAGCTGGCTCAAAAAACTGACTCGGACAATGAGCAGCGGAAGGTGCTGGAATCGTACACAAAAGTCTTTCTGGATCAATTGATAATCATTGCCTTAACGCTTGCGATCCTGACCTATAGCTTATACACATTCTCAGCTCCCAATTTGCCTGAATCGAATATCATGATCCTGACGATCCCATTTGTGATCTTCGGATTCTTCCGTTACCTGTACCTAATTCAAGTAAAAGATCAAGGCGAAACACCCGAAGAGATCATCCTCTTAGACATACCCCTCAAGATGGATATCCTGCTTTGGGGTTTATCGATCCTGATCATCTTCTATAGTTGATCAAAGAGAAAACAATATGCCAGCAATAACTTCTTCTGCACCCGGAAAAATAATATTATTTGGTGAACACGCCGTTGTATATGGTCAGCCAGCGATCGCTGCCCCTGTCATGGAAGTACGCGCACGCGCTATAGTTACTCCATTGATCGGGCAGCCCTCGAACAGCATCCAGATCCAGGACCCCGCTTTCGATCTTGAGAACTCGATCAAGGACCTGCCGCTTGAGCATGCCATCAGCAGATCAATTGAGCTGACATTAAAAGAGCTGGGAGTAACATCCCACCCCGCTTTCAAACTGCAGCTCAGTTCCACGATCCCACTTGCTGCAGGGATGGGTTCCGGGGCCGCCATTTCTGCTGCCATAATCAGGGCCGTCTCCACCTTTTTGGGTGCCAGCCTCGAAGATGAGATTGTCAATCAGATCACCTATGAAATTGAAAAGATCCACCACGGCACACCCTCCGGGATCGATAATACCGTAATAACCTATCAGCTACCGATCTTCTATATAAAAGGGCAGACGATAGAAATGATCGAATTGCAGCACTCTTACGATTTTGTGCTCGCTGATACTGGTTTAAAAAGCTCCACAGCGATAACAGTGGGAGATGTTCGCAAAGCCTGGGAGGAGAACCCTGATAAATACAATGCACTATTCGAAGCTTGCGGTGATATCGCTCTTGAAGCAAGATTAACTCTGAACACAGCTGATCGGCAAAAACTCGGCAGGCTGATGAATGAAAATCAGAAACTCCTGCAGGAAATGGATGTCTCGTCACCTGAACTTGACCTGCTGTGTGAAGCCGCCCTTGACGCAGGTGCATTTGGTGCCAAATTGTCTGGTGGCGGACGCGGCGGGATCATGATCGCACTTGTAACCAAAGAAAATAGTCAGGAAGTCTCAGACGCTCTAATGGCTGCTGGTGCTGTCAACACCATCACAACCTGTCTGGGGGCTCAAAATGAATGAGACTATTTTCCTGAAGCTTGGCGGTTCACTCATCACAGATAAATCGCAGGCAAACACCCCTAAGCTGGGGTTGATTGGCAGAATAGCTGAGGAGATCTCAGATTTTCACTCTTCAAACCCCGATATTCAGCTGCTGATCGGGCATGGTTCAGGGTCATTTGGCCACCATGCAGCATCAAAACATGATACATATAATGGGGTGAAGGACAAAGAAGATTGGCAGGGATTCTTCGAGGTCTGGTACCGGGCAAAGTCACTGAACAATATCGTTACAGAAGCTCTCCACAAAGTTGGGCTTCCAGTTATCTCTTTCTCAATGTCCACTTCTGCATCCGTTTCAAACCATATTATCCAAAAAAATGCCCTTGGCCCAATGATGACTGCAATAGAAAATGGTGGAATTCCACTCGTGTATGGAGATGTGGCCTTCGACCAGGTTCTGGGTGGAACGATCCTGTCGACTGAAGATATATTTGCATTCCTGGCAAAGCAATTCAACCCAACCTGGATACTGCTTGCCGGGATAGAGAATGGAGTGTTCACAGATTATCCTGATAAACAAGCGCTTATCCAAAACATCAACCCTGGAAACTATCAGAGATTCAGGGCTGAGATCACTGGATCTGTTGACACGGATGTTACGGGTGGGATGGCCAGTAAGGTTGAGAATATGCTTTCGCTGGCAGCCTCCCTGCCAAAAACAAGCATCCAGATCTTTTCCGGTACGCTGCCGGGATCGATCAAATCAGTGCTTGAAGGCAAGCCTTCAGGTACTATTGTCAGCAATATTTCCTGATTTTGGTAATTTGACAGCAGATTCTTCCTGAATTAGACTATTAATTCAGGATTTAGATGTAAACT